>JBLYYS010000290.1:0-4990 GCA_048550235.1 Acidimicrobiia bacterium
CATCGCCGAGTTCGGTGAACAGGGCGACTACACGTGGAAGGACTACTGGTCCGATCTTCGCGACAACGACGTGGTCGTAACCGCCGGGTGGAGCGACGCGTACGAAGTGCGCTTCTCCGGGGGGTACGGCGGCGGTGACCTTCCGTTGGTCGTGTCGTACGCATCATCTCCGCCGGCCGAAGTGTTCTTCTCCGAGACAGCATTGGATGAGGCTCCCACCGGGGTTGTCGAGGCCGGATGCTTCCGGCAGATCGAGTTCGCCGGAGTGATCACCGGAGCGCCAAACGCCGTCTGGGCTGAGAAGTTCATCGACTTCATGCTGGACACCGAGTTCCAGGAAGACATTCCACTCAACATGTTTGTATTCCCGGCCAACCGGGAAGCGACTCTTCCGGCTGTCTTCGTTGAGCACGCGGCTGTTCCGGCGTCCCCGGCCTCCCTCGATCCTGAGATTATCGACACCAACCGAGAACGCTGGATTGAGGAGTGGGACGCAGTGATGCTGCCGTGACTCTGGTCAGCAGCGACGGCCATGCTGGAGCGCGCATCGCTCGATGGCTGGCAGTTGGGGTACCTCTGGCGTTCTTGCTGGTCGTTTTCGTCTATCCATTGGTCAACATCCTGGCAACCGGATTCTCAGGTGATGAAGGAGCCCTAGCCGCCTTCGGTGACATCTTCAGCAGGCCGTCGCTGCGGGGGGTCGCCTGGTTCACTCTCTGGCAGGCGGTTGCTTCTACGATTCTCACGCTGGTTGTTGCCTTGCCGGCGGCATACGTGTTCGCTCGCTACGAGTTCCCCGGTCGGACGTTATTGCGAGCCGCCGTAACGATTCCGTTCGTGATGCCATCGCTCGTCGTTGGTTCTGCCTTCTTGGCACTACTAGGACCAAATGGTGCCCTGGGATTCGATCTCTCATCATCGATCTGGGCGATCCTGCTTGCACATGTCTTCTACAACTACGCGGTCGTGGTCCGGACCGTTGGAGGTCTCTGGTCTCACCTGGATCCACGCCTGGAGGAGGCGGCGCGAATGCTCGGCGCTGGGCGCTGGAAAACGTTCTGGACGGTAACCCTCCCGTTGTTGCGCCCGGCGATCGCTGCCGCCGCATCGATAATCTTCCTGTTCACGTTCACTTCGTTCGGCGTGATCCTCGTGCTCGGGAATCTCCAGTACAGGACGATCGAGATAGAGATCTGGCGCCAGACTGTCAGTTTCCTCAACTTGCCGGTTGCGGCTGCACTCTCGCTGCTTCAACTCGTGGCTGTCTCTCTGATACTCCTGGCCTACTCGCGTTATCAGGAGCGGAGAGCGATAGAGCAGACCCTGGCACCGGCCGCAACGACAGCACGGCGTCCACACGGTTACAGAGAGTGGGCCACGGTGGCGGCGATTCTGACATCCACAGCCCTACTACTGGGCGCACCTCTCGTGCTACTCGTGGAGCGATCACTTCGATTCACCGGTGATCTGACCCTGTCTGGCTATCGATCCCTCGGCCAGAGCGACTCCTCGCTCTTCGTACCGGCAACCGAGGCGATCGGCAACTCGCTCGGCTTCGCACTGTTAACGATGGCGATCGCACTGCTCGTTGGAGTCCTGGCCGCATCGGTGGTCGCCTACCGGCGCGGCCCGGTTGCGCGCGGATTCGATCTGCTTCTGATGTTGCCCCTTGGGACCTCCGCCGTGACCATCGGATTTGGATTCCTAGTTGCTTTCGACGCTCCGATCGACATCCGGACATCTCCCTTTCTGATTCCGCTGGCCCACTCATTGATCGCGATTCCGTTCGTGGTGCGAACGATCGTTCCGGTCATGCGGGCGGTTCGTTCCAGACTGCGCGAAGCGGCGCGGGTCCTGGGTGCAACTTCCCTCAGGGCCTGGCGGGAAGTCGATCTGCCGCTCATCACCAGGGCAGGTCTGGTGGCGGCCGGTTTCGCCTTTGCCATCTCCCTCGGTGAGTTCGGCGCGACGGCCTTCCTCGTACGACCCGACCGGCCCACCCTCCCGATAGCCATCTTCCGCCTGTTGGGGCGGCCGGGCGAACTCAACTTCGGGCGAGCCATGGCATTGAGCACGATCCTCATGGTGTTGACGGCCATCTCCATCATGACGATCGAACGGTTCCGCGTCGGTGAGACGGGAGAGTTCTGAGATGCTCACTGTGGATCAACTTCGAGTTGAGATCGCCGGCGCCACCATCCTCAGCGACGTGTCGGCCAGCGTCGCAGATGGCGCCGTTCTGGCTGTGCTGGGGCCGAGCGGATCCGGCAAGACCACGCTTCTGCGCACGATCGCGGGTTTGCAGCGACCGACTGCCGGCAGATTGACATGGGATGCGACTGATCTATCCGGTGTGCCGGTGGAGAATCGCGGCTTCGGCTTGATGTTCCAGGACTACGCCCTGTTCCCCCATCGTTCGATCGGAGCCAACGTCGCCTTCGGTTTGAAGATGCGAGGAGCCTCCCGAGATGAATCCCGGGAACGCATCGCTGAAGTGCTCGAGTGGGTGGGAATGAGTGGCTACGAGGACAGGCGCATCACGGGCCTGTCCGGAGGGGAGCAACAGCGCGTTGCGCTGGCGCGGGCACTGGCGCCCGCACCGCGACTGCTGATGCTCGATGAACCGCTCGGCTCACTGGACCGCGCTCTTCGCGACCGCCTGATCGAGGAACTCCGGGGCATCCTCGTGGATCACGCCATCACCACTATCTATGTGACCCACGATCAGGAAGAGGCATTCACTATTGCGGATGAGCTGCTGATAATGCGGGAGGGCAGGGTTGCTCAACAAGGCACCCCGGAGGAGGTCTACCGCCATCCGGTTGATGAATGGACCGCCCGCTTTCTTGGATTCCGCAACGTGTTCGAAGTCGAAATCGGAGCCGGCACCGCTACGACCTCGTGGGGATGGTTCGATGTTGGGCGGGCAGCTCCCGGAACTCGCACAGTCGTAGTTCCGCCTGATGAGGCACACATCGATCTAAATGGAACTGTGCGCGGTACAGTGATCGGCAAGACCTTCCGTGGTGGCCACTACCTCTTGCAGGTGAAGGTGGACAGGGGGCCGACTCTCGATGTGGAGGTTTCGAGAGATGCGCCGTCCATCGGCTCTGCAGTCGGCCTCAGGATCTCCCGGGCAGTGGTGCTCTAGCCGACCCGATCAGTCGGGGTGATTGCCGTCAGCCTGTAGGGGTTCAATCGCCTGCTGGAAGCCCTGCGGCGCTCGACGGGGACGACCTTCCTGGTCCGTGATCGCACCGGTGAGTTCGAGGGAAGCAACCAGTTCACCATTCGAATGGGCGGTCTGCTCCCATCGGGAGGTGACCCGTTTCGAGGCGACGAGAGTGCTGGTGATCTCGAGGGTTTCTCCGTATACGGCCGGTCGGTGAAAACGCGCTCGCACCTCGCTCACGACGAGATGAAATCCTTCTTCCTTGAGCCTCGTCAGATTGTAGCCCACGGATGACAAGGCCTCTATGCGAGCGGTCTCGAAGTACGAGAAGTAGACGGCGTGGTTGACATGGTCGTAGGGATCGAGTTCATAGAACCGCACCTGTACACGGGTGACATGACTCATGGATGGACGCCTTGGCCTGATCGATTCACGTCCATACCGTACCCAGTAGCGGTGACACCAGCCACCGCTCAGCGACGTTCGACCCCTCGGCTGCTGTATCTTCGGTTCATGGCACTTCTGGCCGACCTGCTTACGGGAGCGAGAGCGGTGATGGCGTTCGGGCTTGTGGCTTCACTCGCCGGCGAACGGTTGACGACAGCCGGATTGCTGCTCTCAGGGGCATGGCTGACGGACGTGTTTGATGGCCGGCTCGCCCGCTCGGGTACTGCTTCGACGCGCCTCGGGGGCCGGGATCTGGACGTTGACACCCTGGTCGGAGCCGGGGTGCTGGTTGGGCTTCAGCTTGGTGATGTGGCCCCCCTCTGGATCACCTGGGGCGCCTTGTTGCTTCTCGGAGTCCCTTATCTGATCCTGAAGCATCCGACGCTATCTCTGTCGCTTCAGGCCGTCGCCTATGCACTGTTTCTGAGCCTTCTTTGGAGCGAGGCCGGAGCAGTTCGGTGGCTTCCTCCGCTGACGATCCTCTTCATTCTCGTGCTGGACTTCGAGCGCTTCCGGACGATCACGTTGCCGGGCTTCTTCAGTGGATTTCTCGAACTCCTGCCCGAGCGCGGAGGAAAAGAGCGGTAGCCTCACTCGTATGCGCGCATGGGTACTCAACGAAACGAACGGCCCTGAGTCGTTCACACTGCAAGACGTCGACAAACCCGACCCCGGTCCGGGCCAAGTGCGGGTCAAGATGGAGGTCTCAGCTCTCAACCATCTGGACCTATGGGTGTCACGTGGGATGCCGGCACCACACCACTTCCCACACATCGCCGGAGCCGATGGAACCGGCAAGGTAGACGCAATCGGCGAGGGAGTTACCACCGTATCGGTTGGAGATCTCGTGACGATCAACCCCTCGGTGTCGTGCGGCCAATGCGCCGCTTGTCTGGCCGGTGATACTCCGTACTGCAAGTCGTACGGGATCCTGGGTGAGCACTCGAGCGGAACGCTTGCCGAGTTCTCTGTGCTGCCTGCACGGAACGTCGTGGCAAGCCCCGAAGGGATCTCGGTCGTCGAGGCCGGTTCCTACGGCCTCGCCTACGGAACGGCCATGCGAATGCTGCGACGGGCCGACCTGCGCGCCGGTGATGTTCTCCTGGTAGTGGGCATCGGTGGTGGGGTCTCCTCGGCAGCCCAACTGATCGGTCAGGCCATGGGTGCAGAGGTCTATGTGACATCACGGAGCGCCGGCAAGATCGCCAGATCGCTGGAGATGGGCGCAAGGGGCGGCTTCGATTCTGCGACCGAGTTCGCCAGGGATCTCAAGCACACGATCGGCCGCGGAGCGGATGTAGTCATCGAAAACGTCGGCCCGGCGACGTGGGCTCAATCGGTCCGGAGCCTCGATTCCGGAGGCCGACTGGC
>JBLYYS010000291.1:0-2521 GCA_048550235.1 Acidimicrobiia bacterium
GCTTGGCGCGGCGCAGGCCAACGATGAGATCGTGGGCACGGTCACTTCGGGTGGCACCGAGTCGATCCAGTTGGCAGTGAAGACCTATCGGGATCGTGCCGCGGCGTCGGGCGTCAAGAATCCGGAAATCGTTGCACCGGTGACGGCCCATGTGGCTTTTGACAAAGCGGCCCACTACTTCGGTCTGAAAATGGTGAAGATTCCGGTCGACGATTCCTTCCGGGCCGATGTCGCCGCCGCAGCTGAAGCCGTCAACCGCAACACGGTTGTGATGGTTGGCTCTGCCCCCGGTTTCCCGCACGGGACGATTGATCCGATTGAGGAGCTGTCGGCACTGGCAGGCGAGCGTGGGATCGGCTTCCACACTGATGCCTGCCTGGGCGGATTTGTCCTTCCCTGGGCGGAGAAGCTGGGCTATCCCGTGCCTCGATTCGACTTCCGACTCCCCGGGGTGACCTCGATTTCGGCGGATACTCACAAATACGGCTACGCAGCCAAGGGCACCTCCGTGGTGATGTACCGGGGCAGGGAGTTGCGGCGCCATCAATACTTCACCGCATCAGATTGGCCCGGTGGCCTCTACTTCTCCCCGACGCTGGCCGGCAGCCGACCCGGCGCATTGAGCGCTGCCTGCTGGGCCTCGATGGTCACGATGGGCGAACAAGGTTATCTGGACGCTACGGGCCGGATTCTCCAAACAGCGGCGGCGATCCGTGCAGGGGTTGAGGCGATACCCGAGCTGCGGGTTCTCGGGGATCCGTTGTTCGTGATCGCTTTCGGGTCCGATGTCGTAGACATCTACCAGGTGATGCAGCATATGTCCGAGCGGGGCTGGAGCCTCAACGGGCTTCACAATCCGCCTGCGTTGCACCTGGCCGTGACGCTCCGACACACCGAGGAGGGGGTGGGGGAGCGGTTCGTGAAAGACCTCCAGGATTCGGTATCCGCCGCCAAGGCTCATCCGGGTGAAGCGGGCGGCGTGGCTCCTGTGTACGGGATGGCCGCAGCTGTTCCCGCCCGGGCCGTGGTGGATGAACTCTTGGAGCGTTATGTCGATCTGCTCTTTGAAGTGTGAAGGAAGTAGGTGGTCGAACTTGAGTATCCGATCCGTTGCCTATGTGGGTCTGTCCCTTGCCGGCTACTCGGTTGTCGATCGTGTCTCACGTCGTTCGGGTGTGACCGACGCTGAGTTCAATAGCTCTCTGCCCGGCGACGGCGTGCTGCCACATCCGATGATCGAATGGACCCGAGCAACGACCATCGGAGCTCCGCCGAAGGATGTGTGGCCGTGGCTGGTGCAGATGGGCTTCGGCCGAGGTGGCTGGTACACCAGTGAGCGTTTCGACCGAATCGTGTGGCGTCTCGAGAACCTGAGCGCCGGGCGCATACTTCCCGAGTGGCAAAACCTGCAGGTGGGAGACATAGTCCCGGATGGACCCGACCACGCCGCCTACTTCCGTGTAGTTGAGGTTCAACCAGAAGAGGCGATCGTCTATCGGTCGATACGGCACCCCTATCGGGGTCATCCGGTTGACCCCACCGACTCTGACGCGTTGGTCAGGCTCGAAGAAGCACTGGTTGAAGCCGGCACCTACCTCGATTTCAGCTGGGCGTGGATCATTAGAGCCGTAGGTCGAGATGCCTCCCGGTTGTTGGTGCGAACCCGGGCAGACTTCGAACCACGTTTGCTGCAGCTTGCGAAGGTGCCCCTTGGCCTCGTCGATTGGTATCACGTGTCGACGATGTTTCGCGGGATTGAGAAGCGGGTGGCAGGGCCGATCTAGCTATCGGCCTGTGTATCCAGCAGGCCACGTCGAGCCTCCTCGAAACGCTCGCGGGTGATGCGGTATTTCATCAAGGCGAAGGCTGAGATGATGAGGAACAACCCTGGGACCACACCGAAGGCGAGACGCACGCCCCAGATTCCGGAAGCGGTCTGAATGTCAGACGACCCGTCGTAACCGAATACTTGGAGCAGGCCACCGAGCAGCAACCCGGCCACTCCGAAACCCAACTGGTGGATCGTCAGCCAGAGCCCGAAGAACACCGACTCGTGTCGCTCGCCCTGCTCGTATTCGTAGACGTCCACTAGATCCGGGACGAGTGAACCCGGGATCAAGAGAAAGGCCGACATGAAGGCGCCGAGCAAGGCGGAGCCGATCAGGAAGAGAGCGTTGGACTCCGTGCCGACCAAGAGCCCCAGGATCGCCAGGACCGAGGCGGCGCCTGTGTTGGCGATCAGGAGCATCTTGCGCTTGTCGAATCGGTGAGTCAGCCGATTCATGAAGGGCACAAGTGCGGCAGAGCTGATGACGTAGATGGCGAGGCTTGCTGAAGCCAACGCCGTGTTTCCGATGACGTGCTCTGCAAAGAAGGGCAGTGAAGCGGTCAGGGTCCCGGTGGCGATAGCGCCGAGCAGCCTGAACCAGAGGAGGGTCGACACATTCGGATCACGGGCGAGAGCGATGTAGCGACTCATCGGCACCCGGCTTATCTCGGTGTCGTGAGATGCCTCGATCCC
>JBLYYS010000292.1:0-3512 GCA_048550235.1 Acidimicrobiia bacterium
ATCCACAACGTGGCGGTCAAAGGGACGTTCGACGACTGCCAGGATCTCGTGAAGGCGATCTTCACTGATGAGGAACTCCGGCACGAGATCCGCCCGGCCGCGGTGAACTCAATCAACTGGGCCCGAATCATGTCCCAGATCGCCTACTACGTCTGGTCCGCGCACCGGATCGGGGCACTGGATGAATCCGTCGCCTATGCAGTTCCGACCGGCAACTTTGGCAATGTGTTCTCCGCCTACGGCGCCCGCAAGATGGGTGTCCCGATCAGCCAGCTGATCGTCGGGAACAACGCCAATCACGGCCTGGCCGATTTCCTGAACTCCGGCAGCCTGCCGATCAGCACGGTGGTTCCAACTCTGGCCCCTGCGATGGACATCCAGGTACCGAGCAACCTCGAACGTTTGCTTTTCGACGTGTTCGAGCGGCGAGGAGAGTTGTTGGCCGCGCTGATGAACGACTACCGGGTGGCCGGGAGCCTCGATGTGATGCCGGTGCAGATGGCTTCGGTTGGTGCGCAGTTCGACGCCGGTCATGCGACCGATGACGAGATCCTGGCCGTAATCCGCGATGTCTATCACGAGACCGGTGTGGTGGTGGATCCGCACACGGCGGCGGGAATCGCCGCCGGCCGCGCCCTCCGTAAGAATCACGACCAGCAGCTCGTGTTCATCGCCACCGCTCATCCGGCCAAGTTCCCGGACGCTATCGAATCCGTTTTGCACCTCGAGCCGGATCTGCCCGACGATCTCGACGATTTGATGGACAAAGAAGAGCGGTACGAGGTGGTCGAGAACGACTTCGAGGTGGTAGCGCTAATCGCCCGCCGCGTAGCCCACAGCTCGTAGCTCTCAGCTCACAGCCCATAGCCCGCAGCCCATTTGGGCTCATGTGCTTGGCACAGAGGGCGTTATCGCCTAATATGTCACCGATCCCGGAACCCCTTTCGCTGTTCGCGGCGCACGTGAGGTTCTCCTGCATCCACCACTTTCAATGCAGGACGGGAAACCACCAACACTGAGCTACTCAGTCACAGGACGTCGGTCCGGATTCATTTGCCTCGGGGAGGCGCCGGACCAGGCGGGAAGGATGACATGACCACCAGATCTGAGCTCCAGGGGAAAACCATCAAGGATCTCCGGGAGATAGCTACTGCACTCCAGATCGATACGGCCGGCCTCCAGAAGGCCAAGCTCATTGGTGCCATCATTGGCGCCGACGGCTTCGAGGTCAGTGATGAGCCCGCGCCTGTTGATCTGCCGGCAGCCGAGCACACCGCTTCGACCGCCGCCAAGGATGGCGAGAAGGCCGACCAGGCCGAGAAGGCCGAGAAGGCTGAGAAGGCCGACTCCGATCCCACCTCTAAAACCGACTCCAAGGGCGACTCAGAAGACTCCAAGGATGATGGCGATTCCAAGAAGGCTTCTGAGGCTTCCTCCGACTCAGATGAGGATTCTGCGGCGGACGGTGGGGATCGTCCGGAGAAGGGTTCCGATAGCTCCGAGGGACGCGATTCCTCCAGGGATCGGTCGAATAACTCACAGCAAGGTCAGCGTCAAGATAACGATCCCAATCGTCGCAAACGCCGCCGCCGCGGCCGCGGTGGACAGGGCGGTCAGGGTGGCCAGGGTGGCCAGGGCCAGCAATGGGAACAGATTCCTGAGAGCGAACTCGAAGAACGAGAGGGCATCCTCGAGATCCTGCCCGAAGGCTATGGCTTCCTTCGCATCGTCCGATACCTTCCCGGTGATCAAGACGTCTACGTTTCCGCCAGTCAGATTCGCAAGTTCGGTCTACGTCGCGGCGACATGATTCGTGGTCCGGTTCGCCCGCCGCGTTCGCAAGAGAAGTTCGCTGCCATCACTCGCATCGAGTCGGTGAACGGGATGACAATCGAGGATGCTCGCCAGCGTCCCCGCTTCGAAAAGCTCACCCCACTGTTCCCCGATGTTCGTCTGCCCCTCGAGATCGACGGCCACCCGGAGTGGGTGTTGCCTCGTATCGTCGACATCATCGCTCCGATTGGCAAGGGTCAGCGTGGGCTGATCGTGTCACCGCCCAAGGCTGGAAAGACGACGGTTCTCAAGGAACTTGCCCGTTCGATCGAGACCAACAACCCTGAGTGCCACCTGATGGTTGTGCTGGTCGATGAGCGACCGGAAGAGGTCACCGATATGCAGCGGTCGGTCAAGGGGGAGGTCATCTTCTCGACGTTCGATCGCCCGGCAGAAGAGCACACCCAGGTTTCTGAGCTGGCTATCGAGCGCGCCAAGCGACTGGTCGAGATGGGACAGGATGTTGTCATTCTTCTCGACTCGATCACCCGTCTGGCGAGAGCCCACAACCTCGCAACCCCAGCGAGTGGACGCATCCTCTCAGGTGGTGTCGACTCGACGGCTCTGTATCCGCCCAAGCGCTTTTTCGGCGCGGCGCGGAATATAGAGGAGGGCGGAAGCCTTACAATTCTTGGAACGGCTCTGGTTGAGACGGGGTCGAAGATGGACGAGGTGATTTTCGAGGAGTTCAAGGGCACCGGAAACATGGAGCTGAAGCTCGATCGCAAGCTTGCAGACAAGCGGGTTTATCCGGCAATCGACATCGCAGCCTCGGGCACACGCCGTGAGGAACTGCTGTTCAACCGGGCTGAACTTGCACAGGTCTGGAAGCTGCGTAGGGTGCTCCTGGCACTCGAGTCTGGTCCGGCCGTTGAGCTGCTCATTGATCGGCTGAAGACGGCCAATTCCAACGCAGAGTTCCTCATTGAAGTCGCCAAGAGCGGAAATTAGGAGAAGCACAGTGAAGACAGGGATTCATCCCAAGTACATGGAGACGAAGGTCACCTGCTCGTGCGGCAATACGTTCACGACACGTTCGACCCAGGAAGAGATGCACGTTGAATTGTGCAACGAGTGTCACCCGTTTTTCACGGGTCGGCAGAAGCTCGTAGACACCGGTGGTCGTGTGGAACGTTTCCAGAAGCGCTACGGCGACAAGGCTCAGGTCAAGTCGAAGAAGTCTTCCAAGACCGACACCGAGACTTCAGAGGCGTAGCCTCGCCCGCCGGCTTCAGCCGGTGGCGTCCCATGAGTCGTCATCCCAACTCCACAGTCGGTGGTCAGGCCGTAATCGAAGGCGTGATGATGCGCGCCCCGGCCGGGTGGGCTGTCGCCGTTCGTACCCCCGAAGGCTCGATCGTCACGATGTGCGAGGACCTTCCGCGTCTTTCTGAGCGGAAGCGTCTTGCACGGATGCCGATGGTGCGGGGCATGCTGGTGCTGTGGGAGTCTCTCTCACTCGGTATGCGGGCGTTGACCTGGTCGGCCGAGAAGGCGATTGGGGAAGAGGAGGAGCCGATCACCAAATGGCAGATGGCTCTGTCCATTCTGCTTGCAGTTGCGGCCGTGGCGGTGCTGTTCGTCGGGGCGCCCCTGTTGACTGCCAACTGGCTGGCCGGTGATTCCACGCTGGGTCTGAACCTGGTCGAGGGTGTGATCCGCATCGTCATCTTCGTCGG
>JBLYYS010000293.1:0-6888 GCA_048550235.1 Acidimicrobiia bacterium
GAAGAACTCTCTGGCAGTCGGCCGTTAGCCATTGGCCATTGGCCATTGGCCGTTGGGTCCACCCTTGCCCGTCGCGCCTGAGTTGCGGTAGCAGGTGCCCGTCCGTCTCGGGCTGATGGCCGACTGCCGTCGGCTGGAAGCTTCTCTCCAACCAAGATCCTTCCAACATTGGCTCGGCGACCGTACGCTGTCTGTGCGATGAAGAACGTTCTCGAAAGACTGCTCAATCTCCTGGCCGCGCTGCTCACAGCAGACCGTCCTGTGTCTGCCGACGAGATTCGCTACTCGGTTGCCGGGTACGAGGGCAAGAGTGATGAGGCCTTCCATAGGATGTTCGAGCGGGACAAGGATTTGCTGCGGGAGATGGGAATTCCGCTCGAATTGAAACCGACCGACATCTGGGAGGTTGAGTTCGGATACGTCCTCCCTCCTGAGCAATACCAGTTGGAGGATCCCGGGCTGACCGACGAAGAGAGGACCGCACTGTGGCTAGCTGCTCAGGTTGTGCGCCTCGGAGGTCAGCCCCAAGGGCCGGAGGCAATTCTGAAACTGGGAGGGATTCCATTCTCAGGAGGTGGCGAGCCACTAGCGGCCGAGCTCGGACTTGGAGCGGCAGATCTCTCAACCGCCTTCCAAGCAGTAGCCAGCCGATCGATCCTCGAGTTTGCCTACCGGGATCGCCGCCGCAAGATCCACCCCTACGGACTCGTTCATCAGCGTGGGCATTGGTACGTGGTCGGTAAGGAAGTTGGGGATGAGATCAAGGCATTCCGTGTCGATCGGATCAGCGAGATCGAGGTCACCTCTGGTCCGGGGGGATTCGAAAGACCCAAGGGGTTCAAAGCGGCAAAGGCCCTGCCCCACGCCCCGTGGGAAGCAGGGTCCGAGGATGTCACGAGTCGGGTGCGATTCGACGCGGACGTAGCCTGGTGGGCCGAACGACAGCTACCAGCTCATGCCGACCGGGTGCATCACGAAGATGGTTCGATCACGGCCAGCCTCGAGGTCGCCAACGAAGGCGCCTTCATCGGTTGGATGCTTGCCTTTGAAGAGAAGGCCGAGATCCTCACCCCTCCGGGTCTGCGCGATCGGCTCGTCGAGAGGGTTGGAGGGATGCTGTGAGCCCCAACCGCACCGCCCAACGCCTCAACCGAATTCTCTCGATGCTTCCCTGGGTCATTGCGAACCCCGGAGCGACGGTCGACGAAGTGTGCGAGCGTTTTGGGTACTCACAGAAGGAACTGATCTCAGACCTCGATCTCGTCTTCGTATGCGGCCTTCCAGGCTACGGCCCGGGAGATCTGATGGTTGCCTATGTGGAAGAAGATGAAGTGGTCGTCGACATGGCCGACTATTTCGCACGACCGCTCAGACTGACGCCGGCGGAAGGCCTCGGCTTGCTGGCCGCGGGAATGGCACTCATCAGCAGTGGGCAGGCGCCTCCATCGCTGGAACGGGCGGTGGAGAAGCTCGGCAAGGCCTTGACACCAGACGGAACAGAGGTGCTGGCCGTCGACTTGTCGGGCGAGCCGGAATTGGTGGGAATGCTCCGCAATGCGGCGGCGGGAGGAAAGGTCGTCGACATGGTCTACGTTTCCCTGGGCAAGGGCGAGACGAAACGGCGCTCCGTCGAACCTTGGAGTGTGTCTTCCGCGATGGGGAACTGGTACCTATCGGCCTACTGCCGGACCGCCGGAGGTGAGCGTATCTTCCGTGTCGATCGTATACGTGAGGCCTTCCCGACAGATGAGGACTTCGAACGCCCCTCCGACCCTCCCCAAGTCGAGATCAGGTACCTACCCGGGGAGGACGACGTGCGGGCGACAATACGTCTCTCGAGTCGAGCAAGATGGGTCGCCGAGTATTACCCCGTCGAGGTGGAGGAGGACACGGATACCGGATTGGTGATCAGGTTTTCAGCAGGTGACGTAGCGGTCATCGCCAGGCTCCTCCTGCGGCTCGGCGCCGACGCAGAACTCGTGGACGGCCCTGGAGTCTCCGAAGCGCTGGAAGACCTGCGCTCCAAGATCCTGACCCGCTACGAGCCGATCGCCTAAAACGATCACGCGAATCCGGCAACGGACCCCGATCTCCAAGAGGTCGGGCTGCGCGGCCCACGGCCCATTGCCTATTGCCATGGCTGCAAGATCACTTCGATCCAGCGGCTCCACATTTCGATCCCGCTCGACACAAACCTCTTCAGTTCGCCTCCCGCGCCACCGATATCACTGGCAAGACACGGTTGCGGAGAACCGAGAAATGACCACCATAAAAACAACATGTCGGCTGTGCGGAGACATCGAGCTCAATCCTAAGGATTTGCGGCTCGAACTAGATCCGATGCAAGACTCGGGCAACTATCGATTCACCTGCCCGGTGTGCGAGCACATCCAGCGCCGGCCGGCCAATGCCCGGGTAGTCAGCGTCTTGCTGGCGACCGGCGTTGCCTACGACGTACTGCCGTCTGGACCGATCACTGAAGACGAGATTGCCGCCTTCGCCAATGCGTTGCGGGACGAAGAAGACCTCGTCCGCCTGATCGCTTCCTAGTCGACCCGAACCGACCCCGTGCCACGATGTGGGCGGGGGCGGTGATGTTCAGTACTCCGAGTTCGACCGAACGCATCTCCTTCCACTTCCACGATGCTCCTAGCATGTAGGCCACATGCCAGATGTATCCCTCACAGAGTTCGCCGTAATCGGCCTTGTCGTCCTCATTGTCTTCGGGCCGCAACGGCTGCCCGAGATCGCACGCAAAGCCGGCGAATGGGCGCGCGAGCTTCGATCGATTTCCCGCGAATTCCGGCGCGGTATCGAGCGCGAGGTGGCGGTGCTCAACGAGCCGCTCCAAGAGATCAAGAAAGACCTCGCCGGTCCGGTTGAGCAGATCAAGCAGGATCTCAAGGAACCGCTCGAGCAGATCAATGACGAACTCAAATCCGTTGAAGAGGATGTATCGGCTGCCTGGGTGGGACCCGTTGCCGAAATTGGACCGTCGCCGTCAGAGGCAATGGAGGATTTGGATCGTATTGAGAGCGGGGAGAACCTGCTCGACGGAGAAGACGATTGAACGACGAACGCCGGCAAACCATTCTCGAGCACCTCGATGAGTTCCGGTGGAGGGTCGTCAAATCGGCCATCGCTCTCGTTATCACATCGATAGTCGCCTTCATATTCCGCGAGTGGATTCTCGACATCCTGGTCCAGCCCTACAAAGACATCGGGGCGGACGGAGAACTGATTGCGCTCAAGCCCACCGAAGCCTTCGGCTCGGCTATGCGTCTGTCGTTCTTTGGTGGAGTTCTGCTGGCGAGTCCGGTTCTGCTCTACCAATTGTGGGCATTCGTCAATCCAGCGTTGAGCAAGAAAGAACGTCGTTGGACGATTCCGATCGTCACCGCCCTTGTGATCCTGTTTGCCGGCGGAGTGTTGTTCGCCTACTGGGTTCTCCCGCGCGGCCTCGAGTTCTTCGCCTCGGTGCTGGATGTCAAGTTCCAGCTACAGATAACCGAGTACCTCAAATTCGTGACACTGTTCTTGCTCGTGTTCGGGTTGTCGTTCGAGTTTCCGGTGTTCCTGTATGCGGCCGGAGCGGCGGGCGTCGTCACATCAGAGAAACTGGCATCCGGGCGTCGATGGGCTGTTGTCCTGATCGTCATCTTCGCCGCGGTGGCGACACCTACCGGCGACCCGTACACATTGCTCCTCATGAGCGTCCCTCTGTATCTGATGTACGAGATGACGATCTGGTTGATACGGTGGACGCTCAGGAAATGAACCTGGATGAATACATCTCATCGCTTCCCTTCACGCCTGATCGCTTTCAGCTCGAGGCGTTTGAGGCACTCGAACGGAGCGAATCGGTGGTGGTGTCGGCTCCGACGGGTTCCGGCAAAACGCTCATCGCGGAGGCGGCCGTGCACGGGGCGGTTGAGAACGGCCAGCGTGCTTTCTACACGACACCGATCAAGGCTCTCAGCAATCAGAAGTTCGCCGAACTCGTCGAGGTCTACGGAAGTGGACGTGTTGGACTGCTGACGGGCGACAACTCAATCAATGGCGATGCTCCGGTGGTGGTGATGACCACTGAAGTTCTGCGCAACATGATCTACACCGACCTCGATGCGCTGCGCGATGTTGAAAGCGTCGTCCTCGACGAAGTGCACTACCTCCAGGATCCGGCACGCGGTCCCGTGTGGGAAGAGATCATCATCCACGCTCCCGATCACATCCGTTTGACCTGCCTTTCGGCAACGATCGCCAACGCCGGCGAACTCGCAGAGTGGGTGAGCGAGCGGCGCGGGGCCACATCTCTGGTGGTGGAGACCGAGCGACCGGTTCCGTTGGAGAGTCTCTACTTCCTCAAGGACCTGTGGGCGGAGCAACCGTTGAAAGTGTTCCCGATGTTCGAGCGCAACGGGCTTCCCAACAAGGCTGTCGAACATCTCCTGCGGCAGCGGCAAGGGCGCCGTCGCCGGTTCGTAACACCGCGAAGGTTCGATGTTGTTAGACAACTCGCTGATTCGGGGATGCTTCCGGCGATCTACTTCATTTTCAGCAGAGCCGGCTGCGACAGCGCCGCGGCCAGCCTCGCCTCCGCAGGGATGAGGATGTCGGATCCGGAGGCTCAACTGCGTATTCGAGAGATTGTGGAACGCAGGACCGCCCATCTATCGGCGCCCGACCTCCGAGCTCTTGGCTTCGATCGGTTCGCTTCCCAGCTAGAGGTTGGCGTTGCAGCCCACCATGCAGGCATGGTGCCGGCATTCAAGGAAACGGTGGAAGAAGCCTTTGCCGCGGGTTTGGTGAGAGTCGTGTTCGCCACCGAGACTCTTGCTCTGGGAATCAACATGCCTGCTCGGACGGTGGTCCTCGAATCGATGACGAAGTTCAACGGCGAAACTCATGAGGTACTCCGGCCGGGCGACTACACCCAACTGACCGGCCGGGCCGGTCGGCGGGGGATTGACGATCACGGCTACGGGATGTCCCTGTATTCGCCATTCGTTCGATTCGATCGCGTGGCCTCCATTGCCGGGAGCGGCGGCCATCCTCTGCGTTCCAGCTTCCGACCGACGTACAACATGGCGGCCAATCTGATCGCCAATTACACGCGCCACGAAGCCGAAGGGCTTCTGGAGGCATCCTTCGCCCAGTTCCAGCGACGCAGTTCGGCGCGGGCCGCCGCTCAGTCGATAGTCACCCTCGAAGGTGAGGTAGAGCGGATGCGGGCACAAACCGCCTGTGAATTCGGAGACGTATTCGAGTTCGTCTCTCTTGCAGCGGAAACGCCCGCCCGATCAGGTCGGGCCATCCTCGATCTCGAATCGGGCGATGTAATCGAAGAAACCGACGGCCAACGGATAGTCGTATTGCAGCGCGACCGCTGGCGCTCCTCTGATCCAAGAGTGGTAGTGGTCGGCCAGACCGGCAGAGTAAGACGGATCAGGTTGCGCGACTTCAGTCCGGGTGCTCTTCGGCTCGGTCGGGTCGACCTGCCTCAACCACATCGGCCCAAAGACCGGCGATTCCAGCAGCGAGTCGGCGCGCGTCTCAAGGCTTTCGAACCCGTCGTAGAAGAGATACTCGGTTGGACGATCGCCGAGCGAGCCGGGGGACATCCCGTGAGCGGATGTCCGGATGTTGCGGAGCATGTGCGCCTGGCGCAGAAGGTCATGCGACTCGAGAAGGACCTGACCCGGCGACGCGCCCGGATCGGTGGCGGCGAATCCGATCTGGTCGAGGAGTTCGACTCGATCATCGAACTCCTCACAGACCGTGACTACGTTCAGGATTGGTCGTTGACGGACTCAGGCCACCGACTTCGGGTCGTGTACAGCGAACTCGATCTGCTGCTCACAGAATCGATCGGGCGGGGAGTTTTCGACGGGCTGTCGTTCGCGGAATTCGGCGCCCTCGTCTCAGTGTTCGTCTACGACCCGCGCGGTTCGGACGCTGCCTGGAGTTCACCGACTCCGCGGTTCGAAGAGCGATGGAGAGTGGTCGAGAGCACATGGCGGTCACTGCTCAGAGATGAGGAGGCCCGTCGCCTGCGGCCCTCCCGAAGTCCCGAACCCGGGTATGCGGAGACCGTCTACTGGTGGGCATCCGGAGGTTCGCTCGAGGAGGTATTGGAGGATGAGGACGTCACCGCGGGGGATTTCGTGCGTAATCTTCGCCAAGTGCTCGACCTTCTGAGACAGTTGCGGGACGGATTCCCTGCCCTCGAGGACATTGCCCGGAGGGCCGTGCGTGCAATCGATCGCGGAGTAGTGGCGGCGGGAGGCCAGGAATGACCGATTGGAAGGTGCTCGTCAATCCACGAGCAGGAGACCGGCGTCGCCTCGAGGACAGAGCGCGCGATGCGTTGACGGCCTTCGGGATGGCCTCCGATGTTGAATCCCCCGCCGGGGCAGAAGCGATGCATGAGCAGACGCGTCTGGCGGCCGAGGCCGGGTGGACGCGGTTCGCGGTAGTGGGGGGCGATGGAACCCTCAACGTCGTCATCGATGCACTGATGCAACAGGATTGGACGGTTCCTCCCGTGGTTGCCCTCTTGCCCTCCGGAACGGGATCTGATTTCGCTCGAACCTTCGCCTTGCCGCAACGCCTCGAGGAAGCAGCCGCTCACCTTGCCGGCAACCGCACATATCCTGTCGATGTGGGAATGGCTGAGGGTTCCTGGGGTAAACGCGCATTCATCAACGAGGTACAGGCGGGCCTGGGCGCTGCGACGGCAGGTTTGGCCGAACGGCTCCCGCGTCGAATCGGCGCAGCCAAGTATCAGATCGCTTTTTGGGGAACACTTCCCCGCTTCACGCCGGCCAGAGTCACGGTCGAGGCGGGTCGGCGCCGATTCGAAGGCTCCGCCCTGGCGGTCATCGCCGC
>JBLYYS010000294.1:0-3704 GCA_048550235.1 Acidimicrobiia bacterium
CGCCCATGACATTGTGAGTGCCGGATCGACGACCGAGTTCCTGGCCACCACCGTGGAGTACGGGTTCCAACCCGACACCGGATCGCACGTACAGGAGCCCAACCCCTTTCGGACCGCCGAACTTGTGGGCTGCCAAAGACAGCAGATCGACACCCAGGTGGTCGACGTCGATGCGCTGCGAGATATACGACTGGACGGCGTCGGTGTGTATGGCGACGTGGGGGTTCACGTCTCGCACTGCTGCGGCGACCTGCGTCACCGGCTGAATAACGCCGGTCTCGTTGTTGGCCGCCATCAGGGAGACAACAGCGGTCGAATCGGTCACGGCCGCAGCCATCTCGTCGGCATTGACAACACCTCGACCGTCCACACCGATCAAGTCGACACGGCAGCCGAGCCTTTCCAGGAACCGGGCGGTTTCCAGCACTGCTTCATGCTCGATGGCACTAGTGACGACTCCACCCCTGCGCCCCCCCGCCAGAGCCGCGCCCTGAACGGCCAGATTGTCGGCTTCGGTGCCGCCCCCGGTGAAGACGATTTCCAGCGGCTCGGCACCGAGGAGCTCGGCTGCCTCTTCTCTCGCCTGCTCAAGCGCGTTCTTAGCGGCGCGAGCCGCACTATGGCTGCCGGAGGCGTTGCCGTAGATCTCACCTGCGTGCGGCGCCATCGCCTCCCAGACTTCTGGGCGCATCGGCGTGGTGGCGGCGTGATCTAGGTACAACATCGGTTCGTGCATTGTGCCACGCAACCAGCGTTGGCTGCCTCTCATGTGCCAGCGCCTCACCTTCCGGGCGGCCTACCCGGCGGCCGGCTGGAAGTAGGTTTGGCGCCGGCAGCAACCACCGGCCGCCGGCCGGATCGACCACATGGCAGCTCGGCCCCCCGCCTCGCCACCACTCAGCCACCAACTCGGGGGGAGTCGATACCGGTCAGCAAGAGGAATGCTTCGTTCCGCTGCGCTAGGGGACCGTCTGCGGTCAGGAACGTGATCGGCTCATCGAGGAGCCCCCACGCAAGGGTATTGGCGGCGTCCTCACTGCCACGGTCGGCCCAAGCGGTATGAGCGTTGTTCCAGGATTCCAGGCCCTGCCGTTGCGTATAGACCGACTTGTCAGTTTCAGTGAGGGAGAAGGCGGCCCAGGCGTGTCCTAGTTCATGCAGGAACACAAACCGCTCGTCCGTGCACAACGCGATGAGCCACGGCGTGGTATCCCGGGTGAGGAACCCCTGGTTCCCCCCGCAAGGCTCTCGATCACTGTGAAGCCGGAACTCCAACTCGGGGAGCCGGAGGCCGGCCGATTGATAGCGATTCAACGCCCACTCGAGCAATTCCTGCTGCCGTTCGGTTCCCATCGACGGTGACGGACCCGGAGCGGCAGTCTCCATGACCGACTTCTCCGGCTCAACTACCGACGCCGGAGAGGCCGGCAGAGCAACGGAGCGGCTTCCTTCCACACCCCAAGGGACGGCGATGAGGATGGTGAGGGCGATGAGGATGCGAACTGCATATGTCATGCAGGCAGCGTCCGACCGCAGCCCTGCACACGACCGTCACGGCCTTTGCACCCTCACTGCCGCCATGTAAGGAGCTTGAAAGGTCACGGTGATCCACTGATACCGACACAGCGAAGGCACACATGCGTAGCCTGGAGACAGCAAGAGGTCCATTCGTGGAATACCGCATTCTCGGTCCGCTCCAGGTGCTGCGTGAAGGCGTGGCCATCGACATCGGACCGCGCAAGCAACAGTCACTTCTGGCCCTGCTGCTGCTCCATCCCAACCGGGTGGTAACCACGGACCACCTCCTCGAAGCGCTGTGGGGCGAGGAGGCCGAAGGCAAAGAGAATGCCCTCTGGGTGTACATCTCCCGGCTGCGGGCCATCCTCGAACCCGATCGGGTGAAGGGATCCCATCCCGAGACGCTGATCACCCAGGACCACGGATACCAACTCGTCGTTGATCCCGTATCCATCGACGCCCACCGTTTCGAGCAAGCACTCGGCGACGCACGGATGCTGATCAAAGACGACCCGGGAGCCGCCGCCACCACCCTCCGTCAGGCGCTGGCGGAATGGCGAGGAGCCGCACTCCAGGATTTTGCCTACGACGAGTTCGCCCAGACCGAGATCACCCGGCTCGGCGAACTGCGCTTGAACGCCCTCGAAGAGGCAATAGAAGCGAGCCTGCGCACCGGCCAGGCCGGTGAACTGATTGGAGAACTCGAGGCCCTCCACCAGCAGCACCCCTTACGCGAACGTCCGGTTTCACTCCTCATGCTGGCCCTCTATAGGGCGGGACGTTCGGCCGATGCTCTCCGCACCTTCGAACGGTTCCGCCGCACAGTCGGCGAAGAACTCGGCATCGACCCCTCCCCGGAGCTGGCCCGACTCGAGGAACAGATCCTGCTCCACGACTCCCGGCTCCAGCTCCGCCGCCGGTCCCGGTCGGCCTCCACCGTCACAGGTCCGGTGGCCAATCCGTTCCAGGGGCTCCGCCCTTTCACCGAGGACGAAGCCGGCCGGTTCTTCGGTCGGGATCGGCTGGTAGCCGAGGTGGTGCGAAGGATCGCCGAGGGCGACCGGTTGATTGCCATGGTCGGTCCGAGTGGGTCGGGCAAGTCCAGTGCCGTGCGGGCCGGCCTCATCCCGTCGATTCGCAAAGGGGCGGTGTCGGGTTCCGATCAGTGGCTGATCGCTCACATGCTGCCGGGTGCCGACCCCTTCATCGAGCTGGAGGGCGCCCTGTTGCGGTCCACCCTCGATGCGCCCAACAGTCTGGCCGACCAGCTACAGACGAGTGAGGGGCTGCGAAGAGCCGCCCTACGACTGTTGCCTTCCGAGTCGTCTCGTCTCCTGCTGGTGGTCGACCAGTTCGAGGAGTTGTTCACCCTCGTCGAAGACCACCAGGATCGGCAGCGGTTCCTCGATTGCCTGGTCGACGCTATCGGCGACGCCTACGGCCGGATCGTCGTGGTCGTGACCCTGCGGGCCGACTTCTACGGCCGTCCGCTGGAGCATCCCGAGTTCGGGCGACGGATGGGCGACGGGGTGATCAACATGGTTCCTCTGGCTTCCGACGAACTAGAGGCCGCCGCCCTCGAACCGGCTCGCCACAGCGGAGTCACACTCGAACCGGCCCTCCTCGCCGAGCTGATCGCCGATGTCCTCGGTCAACCCGGGGCTCTCCCAATGTTCCAGTTCACGCTCACCGAACTGTTCGACCGTCGGGTGGGCGATACCCTCACCATCAACACGTATCGCGCCATTGGAGGGCTGCGAGGGGCCCTCACCAAGGGAGCCGAAGACCTCTTCCAACAGCTCGATCCGGCCGACCAGGAGGTGGCCAAGCAGCTGTTCTTGCGCCTGGTGACGATCGCCGAGCACGATGAGTGGAGTCGCCGGCGAGTATCGGCATCGGAGCTCATCGCCCTCGACACCGACGTGGTGGGGATGCAGAGGGTGATCGAGGCGTTCGCCGGGCGACGGCTCCTGTCGCTCGACCGAGATCAGGCCACCGGCCATCCCACCGTCGAAGTAGCCCACGAGGCGCTGCTGACCGGTTGGGATCGGTTGAAAGAGTGGATCGAGACCAGCCGCGACGACCTGCTCCGTCATCGGGAACTAGCCAACGCGACGGGGCGGTGGGACTCCTCCGGCCGGGATCGCGACTATGTGTACGTGGGGGGACGGCTCGACGAGGCTCTC
>JBLYYS010000295.1:0-5177 GCA_048550235.1 Acidimicrobiia bacterium
CCCTGATCGATTGCAACGTCCACCAGCACGCTGCCGGGTCGCATGGCCTTGACCATCTCAGCCGTAACCAGTCGAGGTGCCCGGTCGCCGACAACCAACACGGCTCCGACGACAAGGTCGGCGTCCAGCACCAGCTCCTCGATCGCTGCTGCCGTCGAGTAAACCGTCTGTAGCGCGGTACCGAAACGGCGCGCGAGCCTGTCGAGAACGCCAATATTCCTGTCGAGCACGGTCACTTCAGCGCCGAGACCGGCAGCCATCTGGATGGCGTGCTCGCCGACGACACCGCCGCCAATCACGACGACGTTGGCAGCCTTGACTCCGGGAACACCTCCGAGCAGTTTGCCAGACCCACCGTTGGGAGCTTCCAGACAATGGGCACCGGCCTGAATGGACATCCTTCCGGCCACCTGGGACATCGGGGCCAGGAGAGGCAGGCCGCCCTTGCGATCGGTCACCGTCTCGTAGGCGATGCAGGTTGCACCACTGTCCACGAGGTCCTTCGTCTGATCCGGATCGGGCGCAAGGTGTAGATACGTGAACAGCACCTGGTCATCGCTGAGTTGAGCACGCTCAACAGCCTGAGGTTCCTTGACCTTGACGACCATCTCCGCCCGTTCCCAGACTTCCGCCGCGGTACCAACAACACTGGCGCCGGCGGCGACGTAGGCGTCATCATTCGCACCGATTCCGATTCCCGCAGAGGTCTCAACAATGACATCGTGCCCGTGAGCGACGAGCTCCCTCACGCTGGTCGGAGTCAGACCGACCCGACGTTCCGCCTTCTTGATCTCCTTCGGTGCCCCTACAAGCATTTCTGTCTACCTCCGTTGATGCTGCTCGGCTATCGGGTCGCGGTCAGTACATTACGCAGAGCAGACACCATGGTGTCGATCTGCTCGTCGGTTATCACCAGTGGCGGACACATCGACATGTGCGGAGGGATGGGCCTGATAATCACACCTTCCGCGAGGAGCGCATCGCGAACTGCGACCACATCGACACCGTCATTCAGTGTGATCCCCCACACAGCACCGGCACCACGGACTCCGACCAGCAGGCCTTCGTCCATGAGCTCATTGAGACCCGCCGACAAGCGCTCACCGATGGCAGTCGCCCTGGCGAGCAATCCTTCTCGTTCCTGGATCTCGAGGCACTTGAGAGCTGCAACGCAACCGAGCGGGTGTCCTGAGTAGGTGTAGCCGGTCCGGAGAATGAAGTTCTCGTCGGCTTCTATCCCGGCCAGCACGGCCGGCCCGACGATGACGCCGGACAGCGGAACGTAGCCCGAGGTGACACCCTTGGCGAAGGTGATCATGTCGGGAGTGACTCCGTAGAACTGACTCCCGAACCACTCGCCGGTGCGCCCGAACCCGGTGATCACTTCATCATGAATCAGGAACGCCCCGTAGGTGTCGCACAGATCTCGAAGATGAGACAGATAGCCGGGCGGCGGCGGCCATACGCCACCGGCACCCTGGATGGGTTCTGTGATCACCGCCGCTATCTCGTCTCCGTGCTCGGCGAAGATCTTCTTCATCGCTTCATCGTCGTCGGCTACGACGTTGATGATGCCGGGCACCAAGGGCCCAAACCCTTCGCGGTTGGGGGGTATGCCCTGGACGGAGGTACCACCGTAGTTCGTGCCGTGATACCCGCGCTCGCGGCTGACGATTATCTGCTTCTCCGGATGGCCGAGCTGACGCTGAGCGATCCGAGCCATCTTCATCGCGGTGTCGACCGCCTCCGAACCAGAGGACCCGAAGAAGACCCTGGCGTGATCGTAGGGCGACAACTCGACGATCTTGGCGGCAGCCTCTTCCGAGGGAGGGTTCGTGAATGGATCAAACGTGTGATAGGCGCCCAATCGCTTGGCCTGGTCGGCGATCGCCTCGGCAATCTCTTCGCGCCCGTAGCCAACGTTGGCATACCAGAGAGAGCCCATGCCGTCGATGTACTCATTGCCGTTCTCGTCGACGACGACTGCGCCCTTGCCGCTGACGATCGAAATGAAATCGTCTCGAAGAGGTCGGGTGAACGGATGCAGGAACGAGCTTGGCATGGCACTGACTCCCTTGATTGCGAAACCTATCGATCGATAGGTAGTCTATCGCGTACAACCGGACCAGGCAACGCCGGTCCGAATCGTCGTCAAGTGAGGAGGCGTCGTGCCAAAGATCGTCAACTCGTGGACCGAGTGGGGCCGTCTCAAGCGAGTAATAGTTGGTCGTGCCGATGGAACCATGGTGCAAGCACCTGAACCCGCCACCGTCCGCGACTGGCCCGAATGGGGTTTCCCGAAAGGGACCTACGGACCCATGCCGCAAGAGATGGAGGACGCCGCCAACGAACAGTTGGACAACTTTGCCGCCCTCCTCGAATCGCACGGCGTGGTGGTGGACCGCCCCGAGCCCCTGGACTTCTCGCAGAAGGTCTCTACTCCCGATTGGACCCAGGACTCGATGTTCGGAGTGATGCCGCCCCGAGACGTTCTCCTCACGGTCGGCAACGAGATCGTCGAGGCGACGATGTCGCAACGATCACGCTGGTTCGAGTACCTCGCATACCGACCGCTCCTCCAGAGCTACTTCGAGCAGGATCCCGAGTTCCGATGGGAAGCTGCCCCCAAACCGCGGCTCACAGATGCCAGCTACGTCGACGGCATGGAGTTCTGGGACTACGCCGAGTCGCTTCCGGACGAAGAACAGATCGAGCGCTTCACGAAGAAGAGGCAATGGAACCTGACCGAAGAGGAACCGCTGTTTGATGCGGCCGACATCGGGAGATTCGGCCGGGACCTCTTCGTCCAGCGGTCGACGACCACCAACGGCAAGGGAATCGACTGGTTGCGGCGCCACTTCCCAGAGCACCGACTCCATGAAGTCCTGTTCTATGAAGCACACCCGATGCACATCGACGCGACATTCATACCCTTGCGGCCGGGCCTCGCTCTCAGCAATCGCAAACGTGTCCCGATGAGCGAAGAGATGGTGAAGCTGTTCGAAATCAACGATTGGGAAATCGTCCCCTGCGCCGAACCCGCCTACAACAAGGACACGAAGCCGCCGCTTTGCTTCTGCAGCGAGTGGTTGTCCATGAACACGTTGCTGCTGGATGAGAAGACCATCTTCGCCGAGGAGTCAGAAAAGGCTCAGCTGGAGCAGTTCTCTCAGCTCGGTTTCGAGGTCATTCCGGTGCCCTTCTGGGCAGTCGGGCCGTTCGGCGGAGGGCTGCATTGCGCAACCGCCGATGTGTACCGCGAGGGCGGCCTCGAGGATTACTTCCCAAACCAGATACCGGGTTACTGAGCCGTTGGCCATTAGCCGTTAGCCATTAGCAATACAGAAAAGGACTACACAGTGAGTAGACGCAAGGTCATCATCATCGGAGCCGCGGGACGCGACTTCCACAACTTCAACACTCGCTACCGGGACGACGAGTCCGTTGAGGTCGTCGCCTTCACGGCCGAGCAGATCCCGGGCATCGAAGGACGCACATATCCCGCCGAGTTGGCAGGACCGCTGTATCCGAACGGTATCCCGATCTTCGCCGAAGAGGAACTCCCCCGCCTCATCGAGGAGATGGGCGCAGACGAGTGTGCCTTCTCCTACAGCGACATCTCCTACAACCACGTGATGGGCGTCGCCGCCATCGTCCAAGCAGCAGGCGCGGCCTTCATCCTCCTGGGCCCTGCAGACACCCAGGTCAAGAGCACCAAGCCGGTCATCTCGGTGTGTGCTGTCCGTACCGGCTCCGGGAAGTCCCAGACCTCCCGCAAGGTCGTCGAAACTCTGATGGAGAAGGGCCTCAAAGTCGTCGCCATCCGGCACCCTATGCCCTACGGCGATCTCACTGCTCAGAAGGTCCAGCGGTTCGCCGAGCTCGCCGACCTCGAGAAGCATGACTGCACGATCGAAGAGATGGAAGAGTACGAACCACATATCGTGCGCGGCAATGTGATCTACGCCGGCGTCGACTACGAAGCCATCATCCGGGCAGCGGAAGATGATCCCGATGGCTGTGACGTGATCGTCTGGGACGGCGGCAACAACGACTTCTCGTTCTATGAGGCCGATCTCGCCTTCACCGTCGTCGACCCTCACCGCCCCGGCCACGAACTCACCTACTACCCGGGTGAGGTCAGCCTCCGCATGGCGGACGTCGCGATCATCAACAAGATCGACTCGGCCGACCTGGCAGGGATTGAGGCCGTGCGCGAGAACATCGCCGCCATCAACCCTGATGCGAGAGTGATCGAGGCTGCCTCGACTGTGCGTCTCGAGGATCCGAGCGTTGTCCAAGGAAAGCGAGTGCTCGTGGTCGAAGACGGCCCGACGCTCACCCATGGCGGGATGAAGATCGGCGCCGGAGTCGTCGCCGCCAAGAAGCACGGTGCAGTTGAGTTCATTGATCCTCGCCCCTACTTGGTCGGAAAACTCAAGGAGACCTTCGAGATCTACCCTGAGATCGGGACGATTCTGCCGGCGATGGGCTACGGAGAAGAGCAGCTTCGGGACCTCGAAGCGACGATCAACGCGACCGACTGCGATGCGGTGGTCATCGGGACACCGATCGACCTCAACCGGATCGTCAATATCGAGAAGCCGAACACCCGGGTGTTCTACGATCTCCAGGAGATCGGCGAGCCCAACTTGGACGGCGTTCTCAGTGAGTTCGTGGCCAAGCACGGCCTCGGTTAAGAAACGGAGTCATAGCCCGGCCGGTCCAGGGATGGTCGGCCGGGCATTGACAGTAGGAGGCAGGCACGTGGAAACGACCGAACTACGAGCGGCAACCGACTTCGCGTTCAATCGCTACTCCGTGGATCTGACCACCAAGGAGGTTCGATACGAGCGCATCGCTTGTGAGGACCTCGAGGACGCTCTGGGTGGAATTGCTCGGGCCACCAAGATGCTGGGCAACCTGTCGATAACCGACCCTTACGCGCCGGATTCTCCACTGGTGATGAACCTCGGTCTACTCAGCGGGACACGGGCCATGACCGGACTCCGCACCTTCTTCCACGGATACTCGCCCCTCAAGGCGTCACGATCGGGAGCGCCGGGGCTGATGTGGTCGGCAGGATCTGGCCACTTCGGCACCAAGCTGCGGGGGCTCGGAATCGAAGAGGTCATCTTCACCGGACGGGCAGAACGACCTACGCTCCTCCACCTGAC
>JBLYYS010000296.1:0-3192 GCA_048550235.1 Acidimicrobiia bacterium
CCACCCATCACCCTCGGCTCATCCGGATCGCGACTCAATCGCGACACAACGGAAATACCGATCAGACTCATTGCAGCGCCAATCACTATCACCAACGCTCCACCCGGAGACTGATAGAAGTCCCGGAACATACCGCTCCGCGCAGTCAAGGCGACAAGCACGAACCAAGGCAGCGCGAACACGACCCTGGCATTGATCTTCTGCTCAAGTGCTTCGGTTCGGATTTCCTCGATAGCCCATAGATCGCGAGTGGTCGCCTCACCGAGATCCTGAAGGATCCGAGGAACGATCGATCCGCCACGCTGGTAGGCGAGGATCAGAACCTCAATCACGCGATCGGAAGTGGGATCTGCCAACTCCTCCTTGATGACTTCGAGCGCTGGTACGACTCCGAGCGTCCGTGCGAGAAGCGGATACGTTCCGAACGCCTCACGGATCGCCGGAGGCCCGGAGGTTGCCAGGGCCTCGATGGCCTTCGGGAGTGAGACGCCGGACGAAATCGAAGCAACCAGATCCCGTATGCCATCGGGCCATGCCTGCTGTACCTCAGAAAGGCGTCGCGACCGGCGGCGGGCGAAAAAGGCCCGCGGCAGCAGACCGACTAGCAACGCCGGCATGATGGCGATTAGAGGGACCCCGGTGATGGCTAGGAAGAAGACAAAAGCCAGCGCTGCTGCAGTGGCAGAAGCCATCCAAAACTGGCGAGGATTCAAGTCGACTCCCGCTTGAATGAGCCACGTCTGAGATCTCGACTTCTCCGCTCGCCTCAGCTTGCGGAACTCGAACCGCGGACCATATCCGGTTATCTCTCCCACCAGAAGGGCGAAGAACAAGCCAGTCAAGACGGGCGCAAGGAGCATCATGCCGGAGACGACCTCCCTTCCAGGATGGCCTTCAAATCGACACCGGAAGGCAACGAGCGGTTGATGATTTCAGAGACCTGTTCTGGTGGGAACGAACCCGTCCAATCAAGAGGACTGCCGAGCGATTGCCGCATGAAGATCGGAGCCGTCGAAAAGTCTTCCCGCAACGAAGGAACGACCGCGGCAATCTCCATCACCTGGCGCCGGATGCCCTCGTTGCCGGGTTGCGGCATCGAGTCGCGATCGACGTGTATGACGATATCGATGGACGACTCGAACACCTTGCGAACTACCGATTCCCCCACGTTTTCTCCAGCCATGAGGGCGGCATTGACGATCGCGTGGAGAGCGTCCACGGCCGAGTTGGCATGGACGGTGCAAGCGAATCCGCACCCGGCGTTCACCGCGCGAGTCAACTCAAACGCCTCCGCTCCCCTCACCTCTCCCACGACGATCCGGTCGGGGCGCATAGCCAGAACGATCTTCACCAGATCGCGCAGAGAGATCGCCCCTTTGCCATCCAGTGCTGGTGGCCGCGCCTCGTAGTAGGACCCATGAACGATCGGGACGTGCAGCTCACGCACCTCCTCGCAACACCGCATACAGTGTTCCGGCGGCGCCGCCGCCATCATCGCACTGAGCAACGAGGTCTTCCCTGCGCCGGGTGGCCCTGAGATGAGCACCGATAGCCCTGTTTGCATGAGTGCCCAGAGGAAACCGGCCGCGGCAGGCGTCATGGCGCCGAGATCCACTAGCGAAGGCAACGTCTCTTTGCGCAGGGCGTACCGGCGAATCGTTGCGGACAGCGAGTCTGCAACTGGAGGTATTACGGCTGTCAGTCGCGCAGAATCAGATAGAACCCTGGCCTGCACAATGGGATTCGAAGTATCAAGGTGCCTATCGGTGTCAGCCAACAATCGGTTGATGACCTGACGATTCTCCGAGTCTGTGGTTGGACCGGCTATCGCCTTCAACTGCCCTGAGCCATCGATATAGCTAACCCGGCCACCCTCAACGAACACTTCCTCAACGTCCGCCCGCTTCAGAATCTCTGTCAAAGGACCGAAGTCGGCGATCGAGCGGACCACGCGTCCAATCATCTCGGCGGGGTCATGCAGCGAGCGTTCCTCGCCTAGGTGGGCACGCCGCTGGTAGTCCTCAACTACGGAAGCGACCAGTCCCTCCACGGCGTCCCGATCGATTCGTGGGTCGATCTTCTGGGCTTCAATCAGATCAACCGCCTCTCGCCGGATCAACTCGTACGCGGTGGACGTCATAACATCGCTCTTTTCGTCCAGGAGGCGGTTCTCGACTCGACCACCTCAGCGATCGACCGAGTGAAAGGGCCTCCAGGCACCGGCTCGCCCGCCCAGGCGGCTTCGAGGACGCGTCGATCATCCGGGACAAAGGTAAGGGTCGTCGGCGAGAAGCTCCTCGTGAACTCTCGCATGATCTCGTTCCGCTGGAATGACGACCGAGAAGCACGATTGAATACACAGTGAATCGGAGTATCCGACAGGAGCGTGGCCGTATCCGCCAGCCAGTCGAGGATCCGGGCAACGCCAACCGGCGAAGGCGAGCCGACCACGATCACTTCATCCGATGCGCTCAGTACTGCTCTCGCTAGGCCATTCCGGTCGGACCCACCGTGATAGGCCAAGTCCTCCACTCTCGCACCAATGTCGACCACAACCTGATCCCATTCGTCGGCGAGTTCTCGAATGACTTCGACGACATCACCAGGCCGGAGCTCTATCCAGTCCCGCGGATTGGCCAGACCAACGAGGGTATCAACGGCCAAGTGCCGTGGGAATGAGAGCGAAGAGTGGAGGGTGCCGGATCGATGGTGGAGAGCATCGACGGCGGTACGCAGATTCGGATGGAGCGAAAGGCCCAGCCTTTGAGCGATCGATGGGGACTGGTCGTCTGCATCGACCAGTGCAGTCCTTGTCCCTCGGTAGCGCAAGGCAACCGCTATCGCCAGGGCGACTTCAGTTCGGCCCACTCCTCCCGATGGGCCGCCGACCGCGGTGATTAGCCCGGTCGGGCGATCTATCGGCATTGGTCCGGGAGCATCGGGTGCAGTCTGCGACCTCGAGGAATCATCGTGCGAATCAACCCGTATCTTGCCGATGACTCGAAGAAACTCCTCGGGGGACGCAGTCGCTTCGGTCACTCCATCGACGCCCAGGGACCTCAGCCTCTTCTCACCTTCGGCGAACTCGTTCCGATCAAATACGCCAAGCACAGCCTTGCCCGCTGATTGCGTCTGTTGCACCAATCGGCGACTCAGATAGGAGGTGAGATCGTCGATGACGAGCACATCGAA
>JBLYYS010000297.1:0-2689 GCA_048550235.1 Acidimicrobiia bacterium
CATTAGGGTTTCCGGCATGACGCAGCCTCCTCCAATGCTGAGACCGCTGGCTGTCGGTGAGATCATCGATGCCGGGATCAAGATCTATCGCCGCAACTGGCGCGTGCTCTTCGCCATCAGCGCCACCATCGTCATCCCTTTGAACATTCTCACCTTCGGCCTCGCACTGATCGCCGCCCGCGAGGTGGACAACCTTCCAACGCTCGACACTGCCGATGTCGTGGATATCGACTTCTCTGCCTTCTATACGTGGATCGGAGTCGCCCTGCTCACGGGGCTGGTCAGCTTCCTGGCGCTGCTGATTGTCAACGCCGCAACTCTGCGGGCGGTCGCCGATGGCTACCTCGGTCTGACTCCCGACCGGAAGGAATCGCTTTCGCTGGCGATCAAACGCCTGGGGGCACTGGTCGGTGTCACCCTGCTTCAGGTCCTTGCAATCGGCTTGGTCTTCGCCATTCCGATTGTTCTGATTGCGATCGGCGGCAATGGCGGCGTCCTCCTTGGAATCGCCGCTGTGCTCGCCGGCTTGATCGTCGCCCTTTGGCTGGGTATCTCCTGGACGGCCGCTATACCCGCAATCATGGTCGAGCGAACGGGCCCCGCCGAAGCTCTTGGCCGATCGATGCGCCTCGTCAGCGGGAGGTGGTGGCCGGTATTCGGAGTCGTCATTCTCGTGGCAATCATTCGTTCGGTGATAGGGGCGGTGGCGGGGATTGGCTCAGGAGCAATCTTCTTCGCTGCTCCCGACAACTTCGTACTGACGGCCACCGTCGACACGCTTCAATCAACGCTCGTCGACATCGTGCTGCTGCCATTTGCCGCCTCGATCACCGCCGTTCTCTACTTCGACCTGCGGGTTCGCAAGGAGGGCTTCGATCTGGAGCTACTCGCCAGATCGATCGGCTCAGATTGGTCCCGACCCACGGCAGAGCAGCAGCCGGGTAACTGGATCGCTCCGACCGAGACTCCACCGGCCAACCCGGACCGTTGGAGCGCTCGTCCGCCGCTTCCGCCACAGAACAACGTGCTGCCGCCCCAGCCACCCGGAGCGGAACCATGGGACGCAGGGCCACCGGAAACCGGCTAGCAGCCGCCGCAGCGGGAGGAGTCTTCCTCAGCGCGTTCGTTCTCGTAACGGCCGGCGACAGCGTTGCTGCGCAGGACGCGCCGGGATTCGGTCTGCCCGCCGACGATGCACGTCGGTTGGTTGTCGACATTCTGGAAGATCCGCGCTTCACGTCACGCCAGAACGAAAACATACTCAATCGAATCGGGAGGGCGCTGTCCGGATACGTCCAGAGAGCGATCAACTGGTTCAACCGAACCGTCCTCGGAGTCGGAGAGGATTCGACCGGCGGACGCTTCCTCTTCTGGACGATCATCACGTTGATAATCCTCATCGGCGCCGCGTTCGTGGCTTCCCGCCTTGCGAGACGTCGGTCGGCAAGCCTGACGGTCGAACGGTCGACGGGGACGAAGGAACAGGAAGCGGAGTCTCCCGAGGCACTCGAACTCAGGGCCGCCGCAGCCCTCGAACGACGACAACACGAAGAGGCAATCCGGCTGTATTACCGGGCAGGTCTCATCCGACTCGGGCGGCGCGGGGCAATCGAGTATGAACCCTCACTGACGAGCGGCGAGGTCGCAGATATGGTCCGACTAGCCGTATTCGATCACATCGCGCAGACTTTCGACGGTGTTGCATACGGACGGCGACCGTCAGACGCCGACCAGGTAGCGGCCGCCCGCGCTGACTGGGAGAAGCTCTTGGCAGGCGGTTCGTGATGAGAGGCAGAGTCGTGACCATCGTCGCCGTACTCCTGGCCATCAACGTCGCCTTCATTGTCAGCGACCTCGTTCTGAACACTGAGCAGGTCTCGGGTCCGGCGGCGAGTTCGTACGTCACGACAGGTGAGGGAACGGCTGCCTGGCACGATCTACTCGAGCAAACCGGCCACGAGGTCAGCCGGCGTCGCGACCCCGCAGCTCACCTGGATCCTGGTTCTACCCTGATCCTGCTCGAACCTTCGCCCGATAGATTCGATGAGGCGATAGGCCGCACCATCCGAGCCTTCGTCGAGGATGGAGGCCGCCTCGTCGCCGGTGGAGCATTGCCCGATTGGATGGTCTCGATAGTCGACGGCGACCTAGCGTGGGCCCCGGTGCCCATCGGCACAACCAAGCCGGCCAATCGGGCTCCCGAGACGACCTATGTAGATGCCGTCGCAATCAACAGCATCGGAGCCTGGGATCGACTGCCGGACGGTTCTGAGACGCTCCTTGCCGATGCCGAGGGCAGAGTGGTAGCGGCAGCTTTCGATCACGGTCGTGGTCGTATCGTCCTGCTGGCGGACGTGACCGCAGTGATGAACTCCAGTATCGCCGCGGCCGACAACGCCGCCTTCTCGCTCGGAATCGTCGGCGAGGACGGCAGACCAGTCGTGTTCGATGAGTACGTCCACGGATACGGCGACGAAGAAGGCTTGACGGCTCTTCCGGACGCTTGGCTCTGGGCATTCGGCCTGGGCGCCATAGCCTTGATCGCCTATCTGATCGCGATTGGTAGCCGCCTAGGACCGCCGGAGCAACCGGATCGAATGCTGGCTCCGGCGCGCCGGCGCTACCTGGATGCGATGGCCGGACTGCTCGAGAAGACCGGACAACCTGAAGCTGCAGCCGCTCCGATCCG
>JBLYYS010000298.1:0-10295 GCA_048550235.1 Acidimicrobiia bacterium
ACCGGACGGGTGAAGCTGGCGATCATGTTGTCTCTGATCGCCCCGTGTACGAAGTCCGGATTGGTCGTGCCGATCGTCAGGTCGCCGAGGTGGAAAAGGATGAACGCCAGGATGATGACGCCCGACCAGCGCATCGTTCGTGAGGCGTAGTTGGCAACCAGATATTCACGCGGTGCCTGATACTTCTGGGGTCGCGCCTTGCGGTTGATGATCGTCAGGGCGTATGCGGCGTGGATGTGGAGCACGATCGAGAGCGTCATCACTGCCCGGAAGATCCACAGGAACGCAGTCTCCGGTAGCAGCGGTTCTCCAAGTGCCCGCAGCCACTCGCCGTAGTGGTCGATGGCGTAAACGCCGAGATCATCGGTTCCCAGGTAGATCTTCAGGTTCCCGAACATGTGAACGAAGACATACCCCAGGACGATGATCCCGGTGACGGCCATGACCCACTTCTTGCCGACTGCTGAGCTATAGAACTCAACCAGGAAGGGACGTTTTCCCTTCTTGGTCGGCGTGCCGGTCGCAGTCACTGCGCCTCCTAGGTGGGTTTCAAGTGATGGCAATAGCCTAGAAGGGGCGGGTCGCCGATGGTGCTGCCGTTGGTGGGGCCGGAAGGCCCTAATTCGAGCGCCGAAGGCGCTCGAACGCTTTCAGCCAACAGCAATCAGCAGTCAGCTCCGCGTTCCAGCTGGGAAGTCCTCAATCGCGTTTCTGGCTGAAGGCTGATGACTGGGAGCTGAAAGCTACGGGTATATGAGCCGGACGGCTCATATACCCGTCTTGACAGCGCGCGCGGCGACCACGAAGATGACATCAATGTAATTACATGGGTGTAAGGGGACACGTGTGCAGCGCACACTCATTGAAGCTTTAGCAGTTGATGACCTCTCGTGGCAGGACTACTCCAGTTGTCGAGGCGCGGACGCTGATCTGTTCTTTCCCGAAAGGGGAGCGTCGACGCGCAAGGCCAAATCCATCTGTACCGCCTGCGAAGTCCGTGTCGAGTGCCTCGAGTTCGCCATCGTGAGTGGCGAGAAGTTCGGCATCTGGGGCGGCCTATCCGAGCGAGAACGCCGGAAGATCCGCAAAGAGCGGGCGATCGCCGCTCGCAGGCGCGAAGCTGTCTGAACGAGTTCCAGCTACTAGCTACTTGTCACTCGCGACCGCCGACCCGCAGGGGCAGGCCCGCATTCCTTCTAGTATGACCGTATAGGCAATTACCAGAGAGGTCGATGTGCAGGCAGGTGGGATCTTTCTCATAGTCGTGGCGATTGTGCTCGTGGTCGTGGCAGTTTTGCTGCGCAACAGGCGAGAGCAACTCAAGAAGGAATTCGGCTACGTCGAGGCCAAGCCTCAAGACATTCCCGAAATCGACGTCAAGGATCCCCGTCCCCAGGTCGCGGAGTTCCATGTTCACGCCGACGAGGCAACGGTGACTTTCGATGTTCCCCTTCCGGACGGTGACATCGACGACGTTCTGAAGGAACTCCTCCTGCATGAGGCCGTCGAGGTTGTGCGTGAGAAGCGCCACACATTGCCGATAGACATGGTTACGAAGGTCGTTGCTCGGGCCGGCCGCGATGGCGACTCTCGTCGGGTGGGTGTCATTGAACTCCCTGAACCCGGTGTCCTGCCCCCGCCGGTCGCCGCGCCCCCGTCGTTCCAGCTTGGTCACATTGCCTACGACCCGCTCGAGGAAGAGTTCGGTGGCGAGAAACCCGAACATGCTCCCGCGCTGGCGGATACCAAGGCGAGCGACTTACTAGCTCCGATCGGGTCCGAACTGAAGCTGCCGAAGGCCGTTGATCTTGGTCTTAGGACCCAGGGAGTTGATCCGGCGACCATGGAGTCCGGCGAACTAGTCAGGGCAATGTTGACGATGTTCGGGTATCGAATCTCCGAGGGAGTCACCGAAGACACCTACATCGCCGAAAAGGGCGGTGTCAGGACTTTCGTTCGGCAGGTCTCGCATCAGAAGGGGACTTATCCGGAACTTGAAGAGCAATCGATCAACCGGTTCGTTGCAGATTTCGCCGGAGCGAAGACGGATCGAGCGCTGCTCGTTACGGACAAGTTCGGACCGTTCGAAGTCTACGACCGGGAGCGTCGCGATCCCCGTTGTCGGTTCATTACCAGAGAGCGGCTCCAGAAGTTCGTCGACTCGATGGCACTTGAGTAGTCGCGAGTAGCTAGTCGCTGGTCGCGAGTCCCAGCTCGAGGCCGCGACCAGCAATCCGCGACCAGATACCGGAACCTTCTTCCTCCAGTGAGCGTCTAACTCTCTGTGACGGTGGATTGGTCAAAGTCGGGGGTTATGATGGCGCCGAAGGGAGACATCCATGTTTGGACTGAAGCCAACAGAACTTCTGATCATTCTGGCGATCGTCCTGCTCCTCTTCGGGGCACGGAAGCTTCCCGATCTAGCGCGCTCGCTGGGAGCCTCGGCGAAAGAGTTCAGGAAGGGCATCGAGGCAGGGGCCAATGAGGACCCGCCGGAAGAGCCCACAGATACCTAGGAACTCTTTGTCGCCGTCCGGCGTTCTTCGGGTAGGCAACTGTGCCTGAAGACATTCCTCTCAGCTGGGAAGAGGTAGCCCGGACGCATGGCCGCAAGATCTACAACTTCGCCTACCGACTCACCGGTAATCCCGATGACGCGTCGGATCTCGCCCAGGAAGTCCTCCTGCGAGTGCGGCGGGGTCTCGCCAACTACCAGCCAGGCTCGTTCGACGGCTGGTTGTGGCGGATCACTCGTAATGCGTTCCTCGATGACGTCCGCCGGAAAAAACGCCGACCGACGTCCTCCCTGCCCGAGGAGATCGACCGGTTCTCAGCGATCAGCACCCCGTCTCCGGATGACGTGCTCGCCTCAATTCGGCTCGGTGAGGACGTTCAGAAGGCGCTGCTCGGCCTGCCGTATGACTTCAGGGAGGCTGTGGTGATGTGTGACGTCATCGGACTGAGCTACGACGAAATCGCGGCAGCCTCGGCGGTGCCTGTGGGTACCGTGCGGAGCCGGATTCACCGCGGCCGGAAGATGATGAGGGAGGCACTCACGTGACTCATCCGGGCGTCTTGCTTTCGGCCTATCTCGATGGTGAGCTGACCTCAGCCGAGCGGGAGTTCGTGACGGCCCACATACCAGATTGTGAGCCATGTCAGAACGAACTCGCGGATTTGCACCACGCTCGAGCTGCCCTACGTGCACTGCCGATGCTGGAAGTGCCGCCAGGGGTGCTCGACGACGGCGAGATGGCGGAGATTGTCCCGCTTGTCCGCCGACCGCGTTTCTGGGCGGCGGCGGCCGCGGCAACGGTTGCTGCCTTCATCGGTGTGGCAACCTTTGTCACCCCGGAGCCAACGGTGCCGATTACGTTCAACGAGATAAGCATCGAGCACAACATCAGATCTCAGCTCGAGCCACCGTTGATCCCAGGTGGAATCGTTCCGGCGGTGACGATTCCGATCGGTGGTGCCGAATGAGACGCCTGACCGTCGGATTGCTGGTCATCGGGTTGCTGGTCGGCGCCGCACCGGCCTTCGCGGCCGACGACCTTGCCCCTTTCCTCGTTGAGCAAGCTGCCGCCGAGTTCAGCGGCGAGCAGACCGTTGTTTGCTATACCCCCGACGGGGTCATCTCCGAACTCACCTTCGTCAGGCAGGCCGATGGTGTCCGGGTGGTCGAGGATGCAGAAGGCGCCATCGGAATCAACCGTGTATCTCACGGCGAAGCCTGGAAACTAGGCGATCAGTATCGGGTCGAGGTTTCTGGTCGCGATCGCTTCTTGAGCCGCGCCGTCAACGTTGTTGAAGTAGTCGACGGGTCGCTGGTTCGTGTCATCTTGTTCTTCGATCGTGCGTCGGGAGCGCTGTTGGCCTCAGATGTGCACAACGCCGACGGCTCGACCTACTGCTCCAGTCGGTTCCTGAGTTTCGATCCGAAGGCTCCGTCTATCTCGCGCGATCTTCTCGAGGGGCTCAGCACCGTACCGGGTTCTCGTAGCGTGGGAAGTGTCGACTCGGACTCGTTTCCCGAGGAGATCGGCGGTTTCCGCCTGATCGAGGTCAACGATGGTCCGACTGAGGGAGTCACCAACGGCTATTACGCAGACGGGCTGTTTTCGTTCTCCGTTTTCGTTTCCGACCGTGCGATGGCGGTGCCCGAACTCGCCGACGCACCATTGGCCAAGATCGGTGGCGAGGAGTATCAGCGCAAGTTCTATCCGGGTCGGGTGCTCATCGCCTGGGAAACGAAGTCGGGCGGGATCCTCCTAGTCGGCGATCTGCCGCTCGACCTACAAGAAGAAGTGCTCGACAGTCTGCCTGCTCCGGGCAAACCGAATTTCTTTGTCCGTTTCTGGAGGGGTTTGTTTGGTTGAGCGCCTGCAGGCACTCAACCAAACGCTGGCCATTGGCCCTTAGCCTTTGGCCTGTGGCTTTTCAGCCCTTGGTGCTAGCCGATGGCTTCCAAGGCCTTCGGGTAGTCGGCCACGGAGCGGGGGTCTCCCAGTGAGTCGGTGGCAATGATGTCACGCACGATCCCGTCGGCGTCGAGTACGTAGGTGGCTCGCCACGCACTGCCGGTCTTCTCGTTGAAGCATCCGTAGGCCTGTGCGGTAGCCCCATGAGGCCAGAAATCAGACAGGATTCTGAACGTGAAGTTCTGTGAATCCGCCCATGCCTTGTTGGCCGGCCGTGTGTCGCAGGTGATCGATACGACGTTGGCGTCGAATCTCTCGAGTTGATGGAGGTTGTCGCGAATATCGCACAGCTCGCCTTCGCAAATCCCGGTGAACGGGAAGGGGATGAAGACGATCAGTGTCTTGCGTCCCCTCAGTTCGCTGAGCGACACGTCGTCGCCATTCTGATCCTTGAGGGTGAAATCGGGGGCGGCATCGCCGATTGAGAGTGACATTGGTTGCTCCTGGTCTGGTTGTGAGATCAACGGTAGTGGGTAGGAAGCCATTTGCCATTGGCCGTTGGCCGTCGGCAATTGGCAATTGGCTCCGGTCTGTCGCGGCCGTTGAGGCTCCAATACACTTCGAAGTCGGAGCTAATCGCTTCTTTCGTAATACGACGAGACCGACTCATCGAGATCCACTCCGAGATCGGTGCCCGCTGCCTAAAACCCGTCCTCCAGCAGCACCCGCGCCGCCCACCCAACCGGGTCCTCGAGTTCGGTGAGGGTCGGTAAGTTCTCAGGTCCCTCCCACACGCGATGCAAGGCATCTTCGCTCCAGCGTCTGGCGACCTCAGCACAGAAGCGGCCACCGAGCCGGTATTGCTCCCGTTTGAGTTCTAGGCCGAGCATCCGACTCAATACCTGTTCACCTTGTGCCGGTTCAGATCGTTTGCTGTCCATGGCCTCACGCATCCGGTTGAGGTCGGGAAGCAGCTTCGGAGCGGCCTGGTCCATCACATGATCTGCGTAGCCCTCGAGGAGGGCCATGAAGGCTTGGACTTCCTCGAGCGATTCGGACCGGCCTTCCGTCGATAGGAGCCCTGCCATCCCGGACGGATCCTCCATCATCTTCTCGAGTTGCGCGGGATCCTGAATCTGCTGCAGCTTGTCGGTGATGCCGGACATGTCTACCTCGATGCTGCCGATATACCGATCAACTAGGTCAAAGAAGTGCGGGCGGACCCAGGGGATCGAGAACTCAGCCTGGTGTGTCACCTCATGAAGCGCGACCCAAAGCCGGACGTGTTGACTCTCGAGCCCGTGATCGTTGGCGAATGCTTCGATGTTGGGGACGACGTAATAGACGTCCTGGACTTGGGCTGTCGGCAATCCAATATCAAATTGGCCGAGGACTCGGTGGCTCAAGAATCCGACCATCATTCCCATCTGCATCCCGAGCAAAGCAGGCCCCAGCGGTTTCATGAACGCATCGAGTGGCCCACCACCGGCAGTCGTCTCAAACTTGGCGGCCAATGGTTCGACAAGGTACCGAAAGCTCTGAAGGTTCACAGATGCCCATGTGGCCCGATCAACCGGGGATCCCGACAACGCAGAGCTCACATGCAATGGGGTCGCCTCAGCGATCTGGAGCTGGGCCAGCCGCGTCAATTGCTGGTAGTCCTCTGCCAGCCACGGATCGATAGGCTCGTGCTCCCCAGTGAGGTGGTCGGAGATCTCCCTGGCGAGTCGCCAGTTGATTGGGCCGGGCTGATTGAAGAGCTCAAACAGTTGGGAAAAGAGATCTTCGCTCACACGTCATCCGGCCGGAGGCCTAACTCCATGTCAAACTCAATGGATTCGCCGTCCCTGGTCACGACGATCTGCACGTCGTCCTCTGCACGGTACGACCGGAGTATCGAAAGCAGTTCAAAGCGAGTATTGATTTCGATTCCGTCGATCTCGACGATGACGTCGTCGACTTCCGCGCCGGCTTCCTGGATGGCCGAGCCGGACGCAAACCCGGTGATGAGAGCGCCGGAGGGGATTTCAACCCCGTCTTCGGACATGATCATGGCGTCTTGCACACCGATGCCGAGATAGGCGTGGCGTACGATACCGTCGGCAATCAAATCGGCGGCGAGACGTTCGACCATGTCGACGGGCACTGCGAAACCAAGCCCTTCGGCTCCGACGTCGCTGACTCCGATAGCGGTGGTGATCCCGATGAGTTCGGCTTGACCGTTGAGCAAGGCGCCGCCGCTCGAACCGAGCGTGATCGGCGCATCTGTTTGTAGGAGTCCGTAGAGAGAGTCGTTCTCGGTCGGGCCCGTCTTGAGCTGGCGGTTGAACGCTGAGATCACGCCGGCGGTAACCGACGGACCACCTTCGAGACCCAACGGGCTACCAACTGCAATTGCCTCGTCGCCGATAGCGAGCTGGTTGACGTCTGCGAACTCGATCGCTTCCAGTCCAGAAGCGTCGATCTTCAAGACGGCGATATCGGTGAGCGGATCCCTGCCGACCAACTCAGCTTCATACCGGCGGCCGTCCGAAAACACGACCTTCGTGATGACGCTGTCTTCGACCACGTGATTGTTCGTCAGGATGTAGCCGTTGGAGTCGAACACCACGCCGGAGCCGGTCGCAAATACTCGAAACACCAGTGTGGTGTCATTGCCCGATGGGTGTCGGACGTTGTCGCCCACCTCGACCGTCACGATCGCTGGGATCGCGCGAGCGGCAACTGCTGCTACCCGCGAGTCGCCGTCCAACGGAGTGATCGTGATCGTGCCGTTTGATTTGTCGTCACCCGGCTCCGTTGCGGCCTGGGCTGGAGCAGCCACCGGAGTCGTGTCGACCGTGATGGGTGTGGGGGACGGCTCATCGAACACGCCGCCCAGCCAGAGCGCGCCGACGGTCAGGGCACTCCCGATGAGGCCGCCGACGATCGGGAGGAGTATCGACGATCGGGAGCGCGATAGAGCCGGCGCCGAGTCGTCAGCATCGGGGACCGCAGTGCGCGCCGGTGGTGGCGGCGGAACGGACGGCGCAGTTCGGGGCCGTTCGAAAGGGGGAAGTTCCGGCTGGCTCATAGACTGCATTGTATGGACGAAACACGATTAAGGACGAAGCTGCTCATCAGCGCTGATCCCCTCGACCCGGTCGGTCTATTCAACGAGGTAGCGTCGCCCGAGAGTGGGGCGACCGTTGTCTTTGCCGGTACGGCCCGCGATCACTCTCCAGGGAAGACCGGAGTCACTCATCTGGAGTACGAGGCCTACCCCGACCAGGTCGAGGCGAAGATCGCCGAATTGGTCGAGGACGCTCGCGGCAGGTGGCCGCTCCTCAACGTTGCCGTCGCGCATCGCACCGGACGGGTCGACGTTGGCGAGCCGTCGGTCGTTGTTGCAGTCTCTTCCGCGCATCGGGGAGATGCCTTCGATTCGGCCCGGTTCATCATCGATGAGCTGAAGAAAAGGGCACCTATTTGGAAGAAGGAGCATTGGCCCGGCGGAGCCGAATGGGTTGAAGGAGCTTGAGCTTGTGGCAAGATCGGGCGCGGTCGCCGACCGTCACCTACGGAAACGTCATCCGGTCTATCGATATCGCGATTATCAGATCATTTGATCGTGATGGATTCGGATTGCTTGTGTTGTCGGCACTCTGTCCGACAGGGCACGAATGGAAGACCCGCTCGAAAACAGTGCCGACGGTCGGCGGCTACTGGATCTAATCCCGGATCTGATCTGCCTGGCGCGCCCGGATGGAACCCTTCTCTGGGTGAACGAGGCATACGCGAATATGTATCGGCGGAACCGGTCCGACCTGATCGGGACCAACTTCCTCGATCTCCTCACTTCTGCTGTACGGCCCGCGGTGCAGCAGAATCTCCGCAAGCTGGAAGCGACTCTCTCTCCGCGGTCGCCGGGCTGTGTCTCGGAGGGCCCCAGCACTGACGCCGAAGGAAACGCATTGTGGCTCGAATTCACCGACCACGGATTATTCGAAGGCGGCCGTTTGTCCAGTATCTTTTCGGTCGGGCGCGATCGGACGAAGGAACACGCGGAGAGGCAAAGAGCGCAAGAACTCGGGGGTGATGTGCTCGAGCAGTCGGGCCAGCTCGCTTCCCTGGTGGAAACGACGGACGCCAACGGATTCGCCGAGCAAATCGAGAGAGCCGTCGACCTCGTTGCCGCACTGGAGAACCACACACAAGAGATCACCAAGATGGCCTCCGTTGTGAGAGGGATCGCCAGCAGGACGAATCTACTTGCCCTCAATGCCAGCATCGAGGCCGCCCGTGCCGGCGAACACGGAAGAGGTTTTGCCGTCGTTGCACAAGAAGTCAAGACACTCTCGCGTTCTACGACCGATTCACTGACCACTATTGATGAGCTCACGGCTGAGTTGACTGCGGGTGTAGGGGAGATTTCGCGAGTCATCGACCTCGTGGCGAGTTCATCTGATCAGATCAGGGCGTCCGTTACGACCCTGGCGGGGATCGCTACCGAGCTCGGCGGCGATTAGAACCCGGCTCTTGTGCGCGCACAACCGGGCTTTCCGCACGAAGGCCGGTTCGCGAAATACAGCCGTGTTTCCGACGCGATCTGCGTACCGCCGATAGGATGCCACCACCCGGCTGGACTGGTGGAGGTACAGGTAGTTGATCGAAGTCGCCAACCTGGAAGTTGTATACCACGACGTCATCCTCGTGTTGCGAGGGATCTCATTTCAGGTCCCGGAAGGGAAGATCGTCGCCCTGCTGGGGGCAAATGGGGCCGGCAAAACGACGGTGCTCCGCGCCATGTCGGGCCTACTCGACGTTCACAACGGGGATATCACCAAGGGTGAGATCCTGGTCGACGGGAAGAAGACAACGAAGGCCCGGCCCGCTCAGATCGTGTCGCGCGGCGTTACGCAGGTGCTCGAAGGAAGGCGGGTGTTCGGTGAATTCACCGTTGAGGAGAACCTGCGAGTAGGAGCGCATACGAGCAAAGGCGACTCCGACGAAGCGGCCACCCGGGTTTTCGATCTCTTTCCCATCCTCAAAGAGCGCCGCAAGTCCTTGGCCGGCTATCTCTCAGGTGGTGAGCAACAGATGCTCGCGATCGGTCGAGCGATGATGTCGAACCCCAAATACCTTCTGCTTGATGAGCCCAGCCTGGGGTTGGCCCCCTTGTTGGTCCAGCAGATCAGGGACATAATCGTCGAGATCAACGCTCAAGGTACCGGCGTGCTCCTCGTTGAACAGAACGCCAACATGGCCCTCTCGATCTCGGAGCACGGCTACATCATGGAGACCGGGAAGATCGTTATGGACAAGCCGTCTGAGGAACTCCTCAAAGACGAAGACGTCCAGGAGTTCTATCTCGGCCTTCACGCCGGGGGAGGCGAGCGGAAGTCGTTTCGCGACGTCAAGCACTACAAGCGTCGGAAGCGGTGGTTGTCATGAGCGACCATCTCCTCGAGTTCAGCAATGTGCGCCTTTCCTTCGCGGGCGTAACGGCCATCGATGGCGTCGGATTCCACGTCGACGATGGAGAGCTCTTTGCCATCATCGGCCCCAACGGCGCAGGCAAGACGTCGATCTTCAACTGTCTCAACGGCGTCTACCGGCCGCAGGAAGGCTCCATCAAATTCGATGGTGTGGAAATCGTTGGGTCCAGGCCGCATCGGATTGCCGAGCTCGGAATCGCCCGCACGTTCCAGAACATCGAACTGTTTGCCAACCTCACGGTGCTCGACAACATCTTGCTCGGCCGGAATTTGCGGATGAAGTCTGGCGTCTTGGCGTCGGCCCTCTATTGGGGCCGGGCGCAGAAGGAAGAAACCGAGCATCGGCGGCGGGCCGAAGAAATCATCGACTTCCTCGAGATCGAGGCATACCGCAAGA
>JBLYYS010000299.1:0-8535 GCA_048550235.1 Acidimicrobiia bacterium
CCAACGGCTAGAGGCCAATGGCTAGCATCCCCCCGACCCCAACAAGAGAATCTGAGGATCCCATGTCACACGAACACACATTCATAATGGTCAAGCCGGACGGCGTAGCCCGCGGATTGGTCGGTGAGGTCATCGGCCGGTTCGAGCGCAAAGGGCTCCGACTCGAGAAGATCCGGAGTCTGGTCATTGATGAGGCCATGGCAGGCGAGCATTATGCGGAGCATGTCGAAAAGCCGTTCTTTGGAGAACTGGTTGAGTTCATCACCAGCGGTCCGGTCGTTGCCATGGAGTGGTCTGGCGATTCCGCGGTATCAGTAGCACGAACCCTCATGGGTGCTACAGACCCGAAGAACTCGGCACCGGGCACTATCCGTGGAGACTTCGGGCTCATCTTGACGAACAACATCGTGCACGGCTCAGACTCGGTCGAGAGCGCAAAACGCGAACTGGGAATCTTCTTCGGTTAGCCGTTTGAGTCTGGCTATTGGCTAACGGCCAAGGGCTAATGGCCCCGTTCGGGTGGGATTCCCCCAACTCGACCGCTATCCTGATCCTCCGTTCCCTACCCGAGGCCATGCGTGGCTGAAACCCTATTTGCATTTGCCGGCCAGGACATGGCCATCGATCTCGGCACCGCCAACACATTGGTGTATGTGCGCAATGTCGGCATCGTCCTCAACGAGCCGTCGGTCGTCGCGATCAACGCTCGTGACAACCGCGCCCTGGCAGTCGGCATGGAAGCCAAGCGGATGATCGGGCGCACTCCTTCTCACATCCAGGCGATCCGTCCGTTACGAGATGGCGTGATCGCCGACTTCGATGTGACGGAAAAGATGCTCCGCTATTTCATTCAGAAGGTGCACAAACGTAAGTGGGCCCGGCCTCGCATCGTCATCTGCGTTCCCAGCGGCATCACTCCGGTTGAGAGACGCGCGGTAGAAGAAGCCGCCTATCACGCCGGCGCGCGGCGCGCCTACACGATCGAGGAACCAATGGCAGCCGCCATCGGCGCTGGATTGCCGATCCATGAACCGTCAGGGTCGATGGTCGTCGATATTGGGGGCGGAACCACCGAGGTAGCGGTCATTTCTTTGGGCGGCATTGTTGTATCCCGGAGTATCAGGGTGGGCGGGGACGAACTCGATGAAGCCATCGTGGAGTGGGTGAAAAAGGAATACAACCTGCTTCTCGGAGAGCGAACCGCTGAGCAGCTGAAGATGGCGATTGGATCGGGGTATCCCTACCCGGACGAGCCGTCTGCAGAAGTGCGCGGTCGGGATCTCGTGACCGGACTACCAAAGACCATCGTATTGAGCAGCCCTGAGGTGAGGGAATCAATCGAGGAACCGGTGCAGGTGATTGTGGATGCCGTCAAGTACACGCTCGACAAGACGCCACCGGAACTCGCCGCCGACATCATGGAGCGCGGAATTGTGCTGACTGGTGGCGGTGCTCTTCTGCGCGGCGTGGATGAGCGGGTGGCCTTCGAGACGGGCATGCCGATCGTTACTGCCGATCGGCCTCTTCAGTCGGTCGTGCTGGGTTCAGGCAAAACCCTCGAAGAGTTCGATGTGTTGCAGGGGGTCTTGGTCTCGTCAAGTCGCCCGTGAGCGCCATGACTACGCGTTCTACGGATAGATGACCGATGCTTCCCTACGGCAGTCCACGTCGCGGCACCATCACTCTGGCAGTTCTGGTGCTCATTTCGTTCTTGCTGATGACGTTCGACATTCGCTCATCTGGAGAGGGGATGACCAAGACGGTCCGAGACGGCGCACAGACCATCTTCAATCCTTTCCAACAGGTCGCGCAGGCAATAATCGACCCGGTGGTCGATGCTTTCGATGGACTAGCCAATCTCGCTTCTCTTCGAGAGGAGAACGATCGTCTCCGAGCCGAGCGTGAAGAGTTGCTCACCAGGATCTCCGAGGGGGCAGCGGCCCTTGTTGAGAACGATCAACTGCGAGCATTGCTGAACCTGAGAGATCAGTTCCCCGAATACACGTTGGTGACCGCGGAGATCATCAGCAGCGGCGATTCCTTCGACCTTCGGTTCACACTTGATCGAGGGTCGGCCGACGGAATCGTTGCAGGCAGCGCTGTGGTCGACGATGCAGGAGCGCTGATTGGATTCGTGAGCGAGGTTGGAGAGAGCAATGCCACGGTTCTCCCCATCGTCGCCTCCGGAGTCGTCGTACAGGTGAGTACCGAGACAGGTGCACCCGGGATCATCTCAGGCCAGGGAACAGAGGCTGAGGTACGGCTGGAGGTCTACGACGCTATCGCTCCCGTGCCCGAGGGGAGCGTCCTTCAGACATTCCGGCACAACGATGCAACCCCCAACGGTCTGGCTGTGGCAATCACCACCGCAACGGCTGAAGTGAATGTCTCAAAGATCGATACGAATGATGTCGCCCCATTCGTTGACTTCGCCGGACTCCAGTTCGTCACGGTGCTCGGAGTTCCTGCTGAGTTGGATGATGAGCCAGTGGCCGATCCTTCCGACCCGGATGGCTCAACGACCACCACGGTGGGTGATGGGCCGTGAGGGTACGATCCGTCTCCCTGCTGCTCATCCTGATAGCGGTGCTCGTTCAGACGACTTTGTTCGCCACTGGTGGCATCCGACCTTTTCAGGTGGCGCCGGATCTGGTCATGGTCGTCACCATCGTGGCCGCCCGCTGGCTCGATGATGATGCCGCGCTGCTGGTGGGATTCACCGGAGGTGTGCTTATCGATCTACTGGTGTCGAGCCTTCTCGGTTGGAGGGCTCTGACTATCACGCTCGTCGCCTACATGGCGGTCCGCGCTCGGTCGCGCTTCGATCTCGGTCTCATGTCGGGGTCTCTGGTGGTGTTGATGCTGAGTTTCGCCGGCGTCGTATTGCTGGCCGTCATTGGTACCCTCTTTGGGGAATCGACCCTCACGGAACCCGACGCGCTGCGGCGGATCATGCTGGTACCTGTATACAACTTCCTCCTCGCATTCTTAGTGCAACCCCTGGTCGGCCGGGCTATGCAGAGCCGGTCCCGGAGTAGAGCGTTGTGAACTTTCCACGTCGCCTGGCGGCCTTGGGGGTGGCCTTCGTCGTGCTTTTCTCGCTCTTGTTCACGCGACTGTGGTTCGTGCAGGTGGCCAGCGGCACCGTTTACGAAGAGGAAGCCAGCCGCCAGCAGTTGGACGCCGAGCGGACGACCGCCGCACGTGGGGAGATCCGTGACAACCGGGGTGTCCTCCTAGCGACGAGCAGGATCATCCCCGAGCTGATCGTGGAGAGGGGCAAGGTTGCCGAGGAAGACGAAGAGCAACTGATTCAGCAGATCAGCGCGTTGCTCGACATCCCGGCAGTGGAAGTCCGCGCCACGCTCGAACAGGCAGGGCCGGTCAACGAGGTGTCGCTGGGCATGATCACTCCGGAGCAGATGGCCTACGTGCTGACCAACAGCGAGGATTTCACTGGTGTCCTCATTCAGGATCGTCCTGTACGGGTGTATCCGGAGGGGTCTCTTCTGGCCCATGTCGTCGGATATATAGGAAGACCTAGCCCCGAAGACGTTGCTGCTGGCGGTCCGGAGCTCGACCCCAACGGGACGATCGGCAAATTCGGAGTCGAGCGCTTCTACGACGAATACCTTCAGGGCGAACGCGGGACCCTTCTGTACCGGGTAGATCCACAAGGCAGGGCTCTCGGCCTCGAGGAAGAGCTGCCAGCCGTCCAGGGAGATACGGTCTATCTGACCCTGGACTCCCGCTTGCAAAGGCAGGTCGAGTTCGCGGTGGGGGAAGCTATGACCTTGTCGAGAGAACTCGACGAGGGCAATCCGGAACTTGCGGCCGCGGTCGTGATGGACGTCACCGACGGTTCGATTCGGGCGCTGTATAGCTACCCCGATTTCGATCCGACGTTGTTCGTCAACCGGATCAGTACGGCGGACTACAAGGCGCTCGAGGAACGGAAGGTGTTCACCAATCTCGCCATCCAGGGCCTGTATCCGCCCGGCTCCACGTTCAAGACGATCACGTGGGCGGCTGCACTCAACGAAGGCCTCTTTCCGCGTGGACTGACTACTCCGTCCGGGACGATCAACTGTGAGGGCGAGCTCGATCTGGGGATCGAGGACAACGAAGGCGGGCAACTCGCTTTCACCGATGCGGGCCACGGCACGACTGACCTGCACACGGCCCTGGGCCATTCATGCAATGTCTACTTCTGGCAGGTGGCGCTGACGATCTGGCGTGAGTACAAGAATGATCCGGAGAATGAAGACATCCTGCAGCAATGGGCGAGGCGCCTCGGACTCGATGAGCCGACAGGGGTAGATCTTCCATTCGAGAATGGTGGACGGATTCCCGATCGCCAACTCTATGAGGACTGGGCGGCTTCGCCACAGGGAAGCCTTTTGCTCTCACCGGATCGATTCACAGAAGCCATCTGGCGGGGCGGCGACGTTATGGCCCTCGCTATCGGCCAGGGTGATGTGCTGGCGACCCCGCTGCAGATGGCAGTCGCCTACGCCGCTCTCGTGAATGGTGGGAACGTGCTTGAACCGCGGGTGGTGGACCGCGTCATATCGTCTGACGGCGAGCTCGTATTCGATCCCACTCGCAGTGTGGCCAGGACCATCGAGTTCACACCGGAACACGAGCGGTTTGTTCGTGAAGACCTGACGAGAGTGACCAATGCCGGGGGTACCGCTGCCAGCGCATTCAGTGTCATGCAGAACCCCTGGCAAACCGGTGGTAAGACGGGAACGGCGGAACGTGATGCATCCGAATACGACACCGCCTGGTTCGTTGGCGTGACACCAATCGATAATCCGCGCTATGTCGTTGCTGTGATGATCGTCGACGGAGGCATTGCCGGAAAGGTCGCCGCTCCGGCCGTCCGCAACATCATGCAGTTCCTGTTGCCCAATGAACCGATAACTTCGATCAGGCCCGGCGGCCCGGCCACCCCCGATGACGTCTCGGACGAAGAAAGCTGATGGCAGTTTTCGACAAACCCAATGCAGGCGATGCCAGCATCGTCGGAGACCGCAAGCGTCCTGGGCCGGATGTTGTCACATTCGTGGTGATGATTGCTCTGATCGCTATCGGAGTGCTGATGATTTACGCGAGCACTCGCGAGCAACTCGAGTTGCAGAACCTCGACCCCGGCCGGCTGATGCAGAGGCAGATCATGTTCGCGGTTGTGGCCGTGGCGGTATATGTGATTGGTTCTCTGATCGACTACCGGGAGTTCCGCAACTACGCGGCTTGGGTATACGTTGGCACTCTGGCTGCCTTGTTGTTGCTGCTTTCTCCGTTGATTCCTGCTCAGGAGGGTGTCAAGCGTTGGATCGACCTGGGGATCTTCCAAGTGCAACCCTCGGAGTTCGCCAAGATCACCATGGCGATAGTGCTGGCCACCGTCCTGGCCCCCGCCAGGCAGGAGGGAATGCAGTGGAAGCGAATAGCTCAATCGCTGTTCCTGGTAGCGATTCCGGCATTGCTGATCTTCCTGCAACCGGACCTGGGGACGATGCTCGTTTTCGCATTCATGAGCTTCATCGTCCTATTCGCGGCGGGAGCGACATGGAAGCAACTGATGACGCTGGTAGGTGGAGCTGCAGGCTTCATCGCGCTGGTCTTTCAACGTGGCCTGCTCAAGGAGTATCAGATTGAGCGCCTGACAGCCTTCTACGATCCCAACGCCGATCCGCTCGGTCCGGCCTACCAGCAGAGTCAGAGTGTGACGGCCATCGGATCGGGGCAACTCACAGGTAAGGGGCTGTTTGGGGGATCGCTCACCAACCTCGATTTTGTTCCCGAGCAGGAAACGGACTTCATCTTCACGGCCATCGGCGAGCAACTCGGTTTCTTTGGGTCGGCGGTCGTGATCGCCGCCTTCGTCATTCTCCTTTGGCGGACATTCATCATTGCTGCAACCGCCCGCGACCGATTCGGCAGTCTGCTGGCAGTCGGGATCGGCTCCATGATCATGTTTCAGGTGTTCGTCAACATAGGCATGACGATGAAGATCATGCCGGTCACCGGATTGCCGCTCCCGTTCCTCAGTTACGGGGGGTCCTCTTTGCTGACGTTCGCCTTCTCCATGGGTCTGTTGAACAGCATCTGGCGAAGGCGCTCACCGGTACCGGGGGAGACGTACATCGTTTGATTCGGGCGAAGCCCGAACCAAACGAGGCCGTTGGCCATTGGCCCTTAGCCATTGGCTCCTGGCCGTTGGCCGTAGCCAGCTAGGTGTTGGGAGCTAGCTTGTTGGAGAGTGCTCGCAACATCTTCTTGATTTCACCGGCCGTGCGTTCGGCACGCTCGGTGTCTGCATGTGGCACGTAGCCGAGGTCCCGGACCAAGCGGATGTGGTATTCCAACTCGCTTGTCGAACCGGTAGCGATATCGATGAACTTCCGGTAGTCCGCTTGGGTGCGTCGTCCGGCACCCTCCGCGATATTCGACGGGATCGAGACGGCAGCTCTCCTCATTTGGGTGACGAGGCCGTAGTTCTCAGTTGATGGCAAACCCGCGGTGATTGAGTACACGTCCAACGCGAGCTGATGACTCTTGCGCCAGGCGTTGAGTTTCGTGTAATCACGCATGTGGTAGAGGTATCAGATGGGAGTGACGAAACGGTGTGTTTTGGCAAAAGGCCAAGGGCTAATAGCCAACGGCTGGGGAAGCTATGCTTCCCCCCCATGTACCGACGCGGAGATCAGGGCTGGATCGAGGTCATTTGTGGGCCCATGTTCTCGGGCAAGAGCGAAGAGCTGATTCGGAGAGTGACGCGATCAAAGATCGCCCGGATTCCTGTGCAGACGTTCAAGCCGACTCTCGACACTCGCTATGCGGACAGTCAGGTTGTTTCGCACAGTTCGCTTTCGGTGGTTGCCGAACCCGTTCCCGATTCCTACAGCCTCTTGCGCAAGATTGACGATGCCACGGAAGTGATCGGGATCGATGAGGGACAGTTCTTCGACGATCGGATCGTCGAAGTGGTCGAGCGGTTGGCGAAAGCGGGCAAGCAGGTCATCGTTGCCGGCCTGGATCTCGACTACCTCGGCCGCCCGTTCGAGCCAATTCCAACGATGTGCGCAAGGTCCGAATATGTCACGAAGATGCTGGCGGTCTGTCATCGCTGTGGTGCTCCTGCCGCCTTCACTCAGCGAACGATCAAGTCTGACGACCTGGTGGTTCTCGGAGCGATCGATGCTTATGAGGCTCGGTGCCGGAACTGTTACGACCCCGAAGAGCCGGAGCAAACCCGGCTGGCGGTTGATCGCTAGGGCGAACGCCGAATAGGTGCTAGCCTTGCGAAGCGACCGCGAGCGGTCGTGAGTCTGTGAGCTCGACCTCATTTTCAGGTCTTTTCCGCGTCTCTCCGGCACTGTCTCGAGGCGAACCTCTGAAGTCCCCGAACGGCCGGCGCGATGGCAGGGTATAGGTATTGCCGCTCTTTCCCGACTACTTGACAGGGGAGCAGGGCAAGGCATCGAACGATCGCCGTTCGAACGAGGTCGAATTCCAGCTCTGGTTGCTCGCGCTCTGAGTATTGAAGACCGGAAGGAAACGAGTTCATATGGCGTTGTTCCGCCGCAAGTCGGCCGAAGTCGTCCGCCGTGGAGTGGGCGAGAAGGAAGTCGAGGAGCGCACAACCCGTCGAGTGGGCCGCGACACCGTAGAGGTGCGGCGGGTCCGCGCAGTGCCCCAAGAAAAGGCCCGCACTAAGAAGTCGAGTAGTCGGACCCAGAAACCCCGCCCACCGGCGCGCGACGGACGCCGCCGGACTCCACGCCACGTCGAAGAGGAGATCATTCTCCCTCCGGAGACGGGCAAGAAACAGATGCTCGTTCGAGTTTTGCCGAGCCAAACACAGGTCGTGATTCTCGAAGGGCCATCCCTCGTCGAGCATTACGTTGCCAGGCAGGAGCGCACGTCACTGGCAGGCAACATGTACCTTGCCAAAGTCAAGAACGTGCTTCCCGGTATGGAGGCGGCATTCCTGGACTTTGGGGAACCCAAGAACGGGGTGCTCTATGCGGGCGATTTGAAGGTCGACCCGTCTGTTCACGGTCGTCACCCGCGTATCGAGCAGGTCCTATCTGAGGGCGACGAGGTGCTCGTGCAGGTCGTCAAAGACGCCATGGGAGCCAAAGGGGCTCGCCTCACCGGGCAAGTCACCGTCCCAGGGCGTTACCTAGTTCTTGCTCCAGACTCCGATATGCAGGGCATCTCCCGCCGACTCCCGGAGGAGGATCGCCTTCGACTACGTGACATCCTCCGCGAAGTCAAGCCGGAGGGTTTCGGCGTGATCGTGCGGACGGCGGCTGCTTCGGCCACCAAGGATGAGATCGAGGCGGACATCAACCGACTCGTCCGAGTCTGGAACCTGATCAAAGAGGAGGCGGCTCAGGGTGGGGCGCCAAGGCCCGTCTACGAAGAGCCCGGCCTTCTGATCCGGGTGATTCGCGAGCATTTCACTCCGGATTTCAAGCGGCTGTTGATTGACGATGAGACCGCCCGCGAGGACGTCGTTTC
>JBLYYS010000300.1:0-4365 GCA_048550235.1 Acidimicrobiia bacterium
GCCCGTGAAGGTCTGAGTAGCCCACCGGCTTCTTCTCGACGGGTCCACCCGCGACCATGTCAAGGCAAAACCGAAAGAAATGAAAGTGGCCGCCCAAACCAACGAATCGCCGAACCAGATTCCCATACTTCGCAGCATCAGGAATACCCCACCGAACATCAGCCATAGAGCGGCACGCTGTTTGGGCAGTCGGGCGGCGTAGCGTCGATTGAGCTCGGCAACTCGCTCGGGCTCCGGCGGATCCAATGACAAGACCCAGAGAACCGCATAGAGCAACACGCCGACCCCACCGGCGAAGGCCAGAGATACAAACGCTGCTCGCACGTAGATGGTCTCGACCTCGAGAACGCCGGCGATCCCCGCGCCGACACCGGCCACCATACGTTCATCCGAATCTCGGACGAACGCGAGTCGGCGCCTGGGCGACTGATCTACCGAATCTGTTGCGATCTGAATACTCCCTCGGGATACGCGAGAATCATCGCACAGCGAAGAAGGTCTCCCAACAAGGGATCACCCTGAGAAACCCCTGACATCTCAGGGTTTCCCTGGGGCCATACCTCATAGACGGGAAATGCGCCGTGCCCGACGATGAAGACATGCCAAACGAAACAAATCTCCAGCAGCCTTCTGCCGGCGCCGAAGGGCGGCCGCCAGGTGGTGGTGAAGGGGTCGCCCGTCCTCCCCTCCGTCGCACAGACGGAATCCTGGGCGGGGTAGCGTCCGGAATCGCTCGCTACTTCGATGTGGAACCCTGGATCATCCGACTCGTGTTCCTGCTCCTGGTCTTCCCCGGAATCGGTCTACTCCTATATGCAGCCGGTTGGTTGCTCATTCCAGCCGATGGCACCGACGAATCGATCGGTGAACGCTGGCTGGGAAACCTTGGTGGAGACAACGTAGTCGGAACCGTGCTGGTGGTGCTGGCCGGAATCTGGCTGGTTGCCATTGTGAGTGACGGTGCGGGAGGTTTCGGGCTAGCCGTCGCCCTCCTGATCATCGGCGTTCTCCTTTACAGGGGAGAATTCGGATCCGGCAAGGGCACCAAGGAACGGACAACCGTTCACCCCGAGAGTGTTCCATCCAGCTCTGCAGCACCGGCACCAGGGAGTGATGACACGATGCCTCCAATGCCTCCTCAAACCGTCTACCAGGCTCCGGTGCCGCCTCCGCCGCCGAAGCCCAAGCGACCCCGCTCGATGTTGGGACGACTGACCTTTGCGGCGATTCTCGTCGGCACCGGCGTGCTCGCCATATTCGACACGGCCGGAGCGGTAGAGCCTTCGGGGCGCCACTACCTCGCTCTCGCCCTACTCATCACAGCCCTCGGCCTGCTGGTCGGAGCCATCTGGGGCCGCTCACGGGCGCTCATTGCACTGGGATTCGTGATTCTCTTTGCGATGGGCGGCGCGGTCGTCACCGACGCGGTAACCGACATCGAAGCCACGACTGAGCTTCACACACCTGAGGTAGTGACGGCCATCCAACCAACCTACGACCTGGACGCCGGCAAGCTCATCCTCGACTTCACAGCCGTTGATCTGGATGGACAGACGGTCGACGTGCGAGCCGACATAGGCGCCGGCCAGATCGAGGTGAGGCTGGCGGCCGATCAGGGAGCCGACATCAATGCGCGAGTCGGCATCGGCCGAGTCGAGGTGCTCGGACGCTCGAGCGAAGGGCTCGGCGTCGGACGCAGCGACAACGTCGAAGGAAGCGCGGGAACATTGATACTCGATCTCGACGGCGGCGTCGGCGAGATTGTCGTGACACAGGAGGGACGCTGATGCAGGAAAGACACCGACTCGACCTCTTGTCTCTGATCTTTGGGCTTCTATTCACCGCCCTCGCAATCCCGGTGCTGGTCACCGACACGCCCTGGGACTTCGATGCCGGCTGGGTAGTCCCGGCAGTCATCGTCGCACTGGGATTAGTCATCGGAGCGAGCGCCTTCCGGCGCCGAGCCGACGAGAACCAATTGGAGCAACTCACCGATCCGGCGGTAACCGCTGCAATGGGCGAACTCCCTGACACCCCGGAGTTCTAGACCCAATCTCAAAGAAAGCTGAAACCTTGGCAGAGCCGGCGCCAGAGAGCGCCGGCTCTTCCTATTGCTATCGTCGCCCCATGCGTTTTGGAGCTTTCATACCCCAGGGGTGGCGTCTCGATCTTGTCGGGATTCCCACCGACGAACAGTGGCCGACGATGGTTCGTGTGGCCAAGAGGATCGAGGATCTGGGATTCGAATCTGCCTGGGTCTACGACCACTTCCACACGGTGCCGACCCCGACGCAAGAAGTGACCTACGAGGCCTGGACGCTGATGGCGGCCCTAGCGGCAGTCACCGACACGGTTCGACTCGGCCAGATGTGTACCTGCAACTCGTATCGACCACCCTCCTACCTCGCCAAGGTCGCCGCCAACATCGACGTCATCTCGGGCGGTCGAGTCGAAATGGGGATTGGTGCGGGCTGGTATGAGCACGAATACCTGGGTTATGGATACGAGTTCGACAAGCCGTCGGTGCGAATCGGAATGCTGCGCGAGAGCGTGGAAATCATGCGCCGTATGTGGACCGAGGACGAGGTCACCTACGACGGCCAGTACTACCAACTGGCGGGGGCGATAAACCAGCCCAAGCCCGTCCAAGACCCACATATTCCGTTCTGGATCGCGGGCGGAGGAGAGAAGCTGACCCTCAACGTGGCGGCCCGCTACGCCGCCTACACCAACTTCGGCCAGTCGATAGAGGAGTTCGAACACAAATCGAGTCTGCTGGAGGGCCACTGCGCCGATGTTGGAACCGACTACGCCTCCATAGTCCGCTCCTCCAACTTCAACGTTGTGTGCGCAGAGACCGAGGCGGACGTCGAGGACCACCTGGGATGGATCGAAGATCGATACCGACCCTTCGTGCCGGAAGATCGGCTGGAGCGAGTTTCAGGTCTCTTCCGTGAGATGGCAGGTACCCCCGAGCAGTTGATAGAGAGATTCAAGCTCTGGGAGCAGGCCGGGATGACGTACGCGATCGTCTATTTCTACGAGGTTGGATACGACTCAGCGGGTCTGGAGCTATTCGCACGGGACGTCCTTCCCGAATTGGCCTGACGAACATGGATCTCGAAATCGAAGTACGGGTTGCCGGTCCGGCGGATCGCGCCGGGATCGTTGCACTAGTGACAGATCGGATCGGGGCTGAAGACGGACCGGAGGCAGCGATTACTCTCGACGATCGACGATTTGGGCCGGGAGGATGGATGGTCGCCGTCGCCGGCGATGAGGTTGTCTCCACCCTTGGTCTCTTTCCGGCCGTCACCCATATCGGATCTGTGCCGGTCCAGTCTGCGGTCATCGAATTCGTCGCCACGGCCCGGGAATTCGAGGGACGCGGCCTCGTGCGCCGCCAACTCGAATTGGCTCATTCCATATCGGCCGAACGCGGCGATCTCGTGCAGTGGATGGTGGGAATCCCCTATTTCTACCGACGGTTCGGATACGAGTATGCAGTACCGACCCCTCCTACCGTCGATATCAGGGAGCCGATTGCCGGCGTTGCCCTGGACCTGACATTCCGGGGCGCCGAGCAGACCGATATCGATGCCATAGTCGCACTCCAGAGCCATATGGCCTCCGCCGCATCGATATTCGCCGAACACGATCCCATCTTGTGGTCGTGGCTGATCGACTCGCCGGTGTACCAGGTTCTACTCGCCGAAAGGTCGGGTGAACCAACCGCGATGGTGCGCGTCTATCAAGACGATGACGATCTCTACCTCCTCGACATCGCCGCCGCCGACCCGGCCACGTTCAAAGCAGTAGTCGAACACGCTCGAAGCCCGAACGGTACGACGACCCTCGTACTGCGCCCGGGCCTGCAGGACATGGCCGCCGATCTCGGAGACCAGGACAGCGACGGCTATGCCTACTACGTACGGATCGCCGAACCCGAAAAACTGCTGGATGCGATTCGTCCGGAATTGAATCGAAGGCTCGACGAGGCGGGAATCAGCTTTCCCGATGGGGAACTCATGATCTCGATGTACAGGAATTCTCTTCGAATCCCGATCGAGAGCGGAGCCCTGGGTGTACCCATCCCGGGAGAAACCGTGCAAGCTCCCGTATCGCAGGGCGGGTCAGGGGTGCCGCCGGATCTCATCGCGCACCTGATCCTTGGACCGCTCGGTGCCGTCGAGCTCGAGGAACGCCACGCCGACGTACTACTCGGGCAGCAGCGAGACCTGATGGAAGCCCTGTTCCCGCCGCAGAGCGTAGACGTCCAGTCGTGGGTGATGCCCTAGTAGGTAGTAGGTAGCAGGTAGTAGGTAGTAGGTAGTCGGTAGTGGTAGCAAGTGGTCGCATTCCTAC
>JBLYYS010000301.1:0-3011 GCA_048550235.1 Acidimicrobiia bacterium
GTCGCGGACTCTGATTACGCGAACTCGTCGGGCGGCTCGGTGTCGTCGTTGATCACGTCGAAACGGTCCATACAGTCCTCGCACCGGTAGACCAGTTGATCCCCGGGTTCATACCCCCGTTCGTGGGGCGGGAAACTGATCAGGTGAGCACGCCCTCCGCACTCAACGCAAGTGATGATCGACGCGGGTTGCATAACTCAACCGTAGCGATGGCTAGAGCGAGGTGTCGGCTTCTTCATCAATGGCCTCGTCGGTGGGTTTCGACCGCTTGAGAATCCAGTAACCGGCGATACCCGCAATCAGTGATCCAGCGAAGATCCCGATCTTGGAGCGGTCGGTCAGGAAAGCGTCGTCAAACGCCAGGCTCGAGATGAACAGGGCAACGGTGAAGCCGATGCCGGCGAGCAACGCCAGGCCCCACACCTGTGACCAGGTTGTTCCCTTGGGGAGCCTTCCGATGTTCAGCCTCACTGCGCCGTAGGTGAACAGGGTGATGCCGAACATCTTTCCGAAGACCAGTCCGAAGGTCACCCCGAGCGCAACGGGATGAGTTATCGCATCGATGAAGTCCACGCCGGCGAATCGAACGCCCGCATTTGCGAGAGCGAAGATCGGGACGATTGCGAACGAACTCCAGATGTGCAACCGGTGTTCGAGGCGCGAGAGCGGCGCAATCGATTCATGACTCACCGCCATGAGTTGGCGTGCCTCATAGTCGACGTGCTCGCGTGCTCTCTGGGTGGTGGCACTGGCCGGGTATGCGTCCACGATCCGCCGAGCCTTGTTGTCAAACTCGTCGCTGGAGAACAACGGCCTCGCCGGGGTCATGAGGCCGAGCGCAACACCGGCCAGGGTGGCGTGCACCCCCGACTCCAACAGGAAATACCACGTGACAACCGCGGCGGGAACGTAGAAGACCATGCTTCTCACTCCAGAGCGTTTGAAGGCTTCGATAACCACCAGGCCACCGATGGCGGCGGCGAGCCAACCCAAGCTGAGGTCATCGGTATAGAAGATGGCGATAACGGTGATGGCGCCGATGTCATCGGCAATCGCCAGCGCAAGCAAGAACAGCTTGGCACCGATCGGCACTCGCGAACCGAGTAGCGCTACAACTCCTACTGAGAACGCAATATCGGTAGCCATTGGGATCCCCCACCCGGCCGTGGCTTCGCCGCCGGTACTCGCTACGAATGCGACGTAGACCAACGCCGGGAAGATCATTCCACCCAGTGCTGCAACGGCCGGGAGAGCGGCAGCCTTGGGGTCACGAAGCTCCCCGATCACCAACTCGCGTTTGATCTCCAGACCGACGACGAAGAAGAAGATCACCATCAGGCCGTCGTTCACGACGTGTTGCAGGCTCTCGTCGAAGTGGAACCAACTCCCGAGTTCTATCGAGACGTGGGTATGCCAGAACTCATCGTATGTCTCACCGAAGGGTGCGTTCGCCCAGATGAGGGCGGCAGCCGCGGCAATGAGGAGGATGACGCCGGACGCGGCCTCGGTTTCGGTGAACCGCATGACGGGTCGCATGAATCGGCGCGGGACAAAGCGGTCCGAGTGCAACCAGGTTGAATATACGTGCTCTTCTTCCACGAGGTTGGAGGGTACCAAGGTCGGCGTTGTCACCGATATCTCGTCGGTGGTTGCGCCGTTCTCCTTAGGCCCTCAGTCTTCGGGCACCTGCCCCAGGTAGCGTCGCGCCAGCGACTCGGCACCCGCTTCGGCGCGGGTCAACCACCTGGATTGGAAAGAGTCGGTCATCACCCACCCGGCTCGTCGCAGCGCTTGGTGTCGTTCGATGTGGGCATCGGGGCCGTCTGGATGCACTGAGCATTCGACACCGAAAGCCTCCGCTCCGGTGCCGATCGTCATGTCCACTGTCCATCCGGCTACCGGATACCCGGCTACGGCGGGCACGGAGAACTGTCGGACATGTTCGAGCAGCTCACCCGTCCAGCCACGCGGCCGCGTGGTGGACTCCAAAGGCCGCGGTGGGTGACCCCCGTGACGGAAGTAATCCTTCAAGAGCCCTGCCGGAAGAGATTCGATCTCGAATGAGTGCAGCACCTTCATCTCTCGCTTCGCTCGGGTGACCATGACGTTGAAGAGGTTCGGGTTCTCCACGAATCGGAGGGAGTTGCTCAAGTCGTGGTTCGTCATAGCCAGTGAGACGATGATGATCTCGCGCTCATTGCCCTGGAAGGCATGCACGGTGCCGACTCTGAGTCCGAGCCGTTCGGTGTCCTCCGGCTCGAAGTCATCGAGCAGCATTGCTTCGAGCGCGTCGGCCTGGGCGCGGAATGGAGTCACAATGCCGATGCTGGAGACCCCCCGTCTCGCCAGTCGATTGATCTCCTCTCGTACGGCGTGAACCTCTGCCATGTTCACCCCGGACTCATCACGAGAACCACCGACCGCGATGGTGTGGATTGCGTCCTGCGACTCAGTGGCCGGATGCTGTGTCATCAGCTTCAACCGGCCGTTGTAGAACTTCCGGTCAGAGAACCCGATCAGGTGTGGCACGGACCGGAAGTGCTCATCGAGCCACGTGACTGGAGTATCGGTCGCGGCCGCGTCGAAAAGGCTATTGCGCCGGATGTCGAGCAGCCGCGCAGTCGTGCCGGCGATTCCGTAGCGAGCGGCCGTCTCTTCGATGGCCAGGTCGGCGGTGAATGAGATATGTCGGAGTTGGCGGGGATCACCGACGATGACCGCCCGGCGGGCTCGCGCCAGTGCAGGGGCGGCCCGCTGTTGATCGATTTGGGAGGCTTCGTCGAATATCACGACATCGAACATCCCGCCCGAGAGCGGGAGAGTGTCGTCGATCTCCTTGAGAGTCCCGACCCAGAGGGGCAGGACATCGAGGAAGTGATCGCCCGTCAACTCTCGGAGGATGCGGCGCCGCTGGACTCTGCCCGCACGCAACGCGGTCGCCAACGCACCAACTGCCCGTACCGACACTCGCCTGCTGTTGCTGCGGGACCTGCGGGTTGCCTCGATGGTCA
>JBLYYS010000302.1:0-2935 GCA_048550235.1 Acidimicrobiia bacterium
CACCCACCAGGCCTTCTGGTTCGCCTGGAGTCAGTTCCACCCGGGCACGGACCTCTGGTCAGAAGCCGGCTTCTGAGGCGGGCAGGGGTCGACCAGGCTCAATCCGTCAGACCCCACTGCGAGATGCAGCCGACCCGTGAGGCCTAGCCGCTGTACCAACTTGCGCAGGTGGCCGTAAAGGTGCCGGTTTCTGCTGGTAGTCCGGTGGCGTTGTCCGTGAAGGTTCCCTCGGCTGTGATGTCGTTGCCGTCGATTGTGAAGGTGATATCTCCACCTTCGGCCACCCACTCGAACGTCCCGTAGTCCACCACGTCGGTGAGCGAAACCTGGTCTCCGAAGGAATCGACACTGGCGTAGACCTGAAGATCGCCTTGTTTCAACGACACGTTCCATTCGGAGCCGTCCTCGCCGGGGGGTGCGTTCTCGTATGCGCACAGCGCTCCGTCGAATTCCCAGGTTTCATCCCCGATGGTGAGGGTGATACCACCCGGCGCCGAGGCAGCGGGCTCATCTACCGGCGCTTCAGTGGTTTCAGGCTCGGCTACCGGCGCCTCCGTCGTAGGCGACTGGGTGTCGGCAGTCTGGTCGGCAGCCGAAGGGGTAGGCGTCGGCGGCGCCGCCGCTGCCGGGTCGGGTTCGGCGGATTCCCCACCCCCACAAGCCGCCCCCAAGAACACAATGGCGAGCAACAACTTCTTCATGACAGATCCTCCCCTCGTGGCTGGTGGAAACCAGCTCTGATTCGGAACCTAGCAAAGGCGCCCACACCAAGCCGGGCCGTTGTCTGAGCCGGGCTCTGTGGGAGAAGATATCCAAACTGCCGGTGGCGTCGGCTACCCGGTCTAGGTGCTCCAGTTGGCTCGGATTAGTAGTGAAGTCTTGACCGTTGCGGCCTCTCCGTCACATGACCGACAGATGGCCTTGAAGGCTCATCAACACGTAGGATTGTTGGCACTCCTCGAGGAAGGGAACGACGTGACAGCACCCTCGGTCGGTGACCGCTTCCACGCCGTGTTGATGCTGGCCGGCGCGGGCGCCGTCGCTGCCTATTGGACAGATTGGTTCACCAAAGGCAGAGTCAAGGTTGCCGACGATCCCGAGTACATCAGTTTCGAGGAGTCTTTTCCTCTGGCCGATGCCTACCTGGCCGCCTGCCTCGTTCTGGCGGCTCATGCGCTCTGGCGTGGCAAGCCATACGCAGTGCCCTTGGGGATTGCGGGTGGGAGTGCTGCGGTCTTCCTCGGACTCATGGACCTGCTGTTCGATATCAACCGTGGAAGCCTCAGCGAGAAAACTGTCGAAATGCAGACAGAGAAGGCGATCATCGCTACCTGCCTCACCCTGGGTCCGTGGACGATGGCCCGCCTGTGGCACCGCCGCCACGCCTTCACCTCCTAGCGTCAGTTGAAATCGAAGGCGTCTACGGCCGCCATGATGCGCTCCACCGATGGCAGTACTTCGTCTTCGAGATGGCGGGCGTAGGGGATGGTTTCCTCGGTTGTGACTCTGGCGAACTGGGCTGCAATACCCGCTTCTCCCAACCTGGCCGCAACTTCACCTGATAAGCCACCTCGTATGTAGTCCTCGTCGACGACTATCACGCGGCCCGTCCCGGCAACCTCGCGAATGACGGTATCGGCGTCGAGGGGCGCCACAGACCGGAGGTCGATCACCGTGGCGTCGATATCACGGGCGGCCAGCATTTCGGCAGCTTCCAGACACCGGTGGATCCCGACCGCCAGGCTCACGAGCGTGAGATCTGCGCCCGTCCGAATCACGGCAGCGTCGCCGAGTGGGACCGGTGCGATTGGCAACGACACGTTGCCGCGGCGGCCCGCCTCCGGCACGTCAAACGTGACCGAGGGGCGACTCGAACCACCCATTGACTCCAACCACGTTTCGGAGAGGAGCTTGTGTTCCAAGTACACGACCGGCCCCGGCGACTCGATCGCCGCCAGCATGAGTCCGGCTGCATCCGCTGGATTCGACGGCACAACCACCGAGAGACCTGGGATGCCCGCGAGCAATCCCCACAGCGCTTGCTCATGTTGGCCGCCGTCGCCGTAGCCGCCACCGCAGGTGGCTCGAACAACCAGTGGAACATTCCACCGATCTCCGGAGAAGGCATTGATCTTGGCCGCCTCGTTGAGCAGGGCGCTGAGGCCGACGGCGAGGAAGTCGACGAGTTGCACCTCGACCACCGGCCGCAGCCCGCCCATGGCAGCACCAACCGCAGCACCCAGGAACGCCGACTCGCTGATGGGGGTGGGCCGAACTCGGTCCGGCCCAAAGCGCACCAACAGGTCGCGTCGAATCATCGGCGTGTCTTCGCCGAAAAGGATGACCGTGTCGTCAGCCCGCATCGCCTGGGCCAGAGCGGCGTCGGCTGCCGCGCCGAACTCCATCAAATGGACCATGAGATCCCCGCACGATCGAGCGCATTGGCTACGGCCGTTTCGACCGTATGGGTTGCAGACTGGACGAGCCGTTCTTGCTGATGCGGGTCGAGTTGGTCAGCGGCCTTCTCGATTGGGTCGCGCTTGCCGCTGCGCTGGTGCCACGCCATTTGCAGGGCTGTTCGGGTGACGGCGCCGGCCCCGGCGAGACGGGCACGGGGATTGGTCCCGCTCCCGTCGGTCAAACCCTGCGTGATCTCGCTGATTTCACTTCTGGATCCGATCGGATCGTTGACCATCTGGATGAGGGGATCGTTTTCAAAGTGACCGCGTGGCCGCCTGCAGGTGGCGTGGATCAGGTGCGGCCCGCCACCTTTCCGGATCTTGCCGATTGCCTTGCCGGCGGTCTTCCACACCGCGGCAACATCCTCACCGGCGACCTTCGATACCGGCACCCCGAAACCCGCCGCGCGCTTGCGGATATTGCCGCCGGTCATCTTGCGAGACCGGGTCATAATCGCCCACCCGTTGTCCTTGAC
>JBLYYS010000303.1:0-3024 GCA_048550235.1 Acidimicrobiia bacterium
CTCTCACTCCCGTGCTGCTGGACAGAGAGGAGAACACTGATGTCCCTCGAGACCTCATTCCGGCAACTCCGCGAGGCCAATCCGGTCCCGGACCCGGCGTTGCTCACAGATAGGTCAACGGATCTCGGCGCCCTCCTCATCGCCACCAAGCAAAGGAGCGCAGAGATGCAAACCCAGGAACTGACCAGGATCGAGACCCCGCAACCGCCGTCGCGACGGCCTTGGCTGATCGCGGCAACCGCGGCCGCGATCGTCATCTTGATCGGCTTCCTCTTCATCGTCCCCAACCTCGGCGAGCAATCCGATGTAGTGGTTGATCAGCCGACACCAACAACCTTGGCGCCACCTGCACCGTCGGTGGACGTCGAAGCAGCATTCCCGACGCAGGTCCAGAACGATCAGGCCTCTAGGGCAACGATCGAGTTCGCTGGGAACGCTCAGGCTCTCGTGGAAGGCGGAGCGCATCGGGTCGAAATCCAGATGGAGATCGAAGCCGACTTCAACGACCCCGGCGTGAGCGTGACCCTTCTGAGCGTTGATGGTGTAGTCACCTCAACGGGGATCACCGAAGAAGGAACCGAGTTCGTCCCCACCTGGACCTGGGCTTCCACCGGGGACAAGGTCACCGTCCTCATGGTGCCGCGCGGCGTCGGCATTCCGGACACAAGGCCGGCCGTGGTAGTCACGGTTCAGGAAACCGCCTCTTCGGAACCCATCGAGTTCGTCCTCACAGCCGCTGCCGGTACCGGGCGGCCCGGTTAGGCCCTCGCGGCGCAAATGTCTCGAATGAGGTCTGCCCGGCATTGCCGGGCGGACCTCGACTCGTTGCGACCGGACCTAGTTCTCGGTCGGCTTCCTGCCGTACTCGACTCCCGCCGACCGAATGCGAGCGGTGAAGGTCTCATCCTCGGCGAGCGCTTGGAGCCGATCGATCGCGTATTCGTAGCCGGCCCGAATCACTCCGTCTACGTCCCTAAAATCCGTCATCGACCATTTCTCGACAGGCGGCTCGAGGACGACGTCGGCCTCCTTCGAGTGGAGGTCAGTCTTGGCGAGATCCCCGAGTATCGCTATTTGCATCATGACCTTCGGGAGCGTGTGCATGGGTGCCTTCGATTTCATGGGGTTGACTGCGTCTACTGCCAGGCGCCACGGTGAGGGGTAGGCGTCGAAAGGCACCCGCTCGGCGGTGCGCCGCCCCAACGAGACCGCAATTACCGGACCTGCTGTGCGCGAGCGCATGACATCAGTGGGGAGGTTGTTCACCAAACCACCGTCGACGTGAGCCTCTCCGTCGAAGAGAACTGGTGCCAGGAAGGCAGGGAGGGAAGCACTGGCTCTCACGGCTTTCCACGCCGGCCCGGAGTCGTGGATCGCCATCTTTCCTGCATCGATGTTGCTCGAGATACAGAACGCCGGGATCCACAGGTCCTCAATGTCCCTGTCGTGGAATGCCTCCTCGAATATCTGATCCCAGCTGCGGTGATTGAGGAAGGAGAGCACAGGTGGCCCATACTTCCGTAGCGGCCTCCGGTCTACCCAGTCTCGCTGGTTGTGGACGGCCAAACGATATGGGTCCGGCTCCATTGCGTACATCAACGAACACATCGCTCCAGAGCTCGTCCCACCTATCAAGTCGATCGGCAGTCCCGCCTCATGGAGTGCTTTCACAACCCCTATGTGGGCGAAGCCGCGGGCCCCGCCGCCGGCTAGGACCAGCCCGATCGCCCGACCCGCAACAAATCTCGCCACGCGCTCGAGGTCGTCGCGGCGGCCAAGGCGCACGTGATGGTGCCCATCCAGGCGCCGCCCGGCCAGCCAACCTCTCGTGTCGGTCGGCGTCGCTTCCGTCTCGTGCACGAGCACCAACCTCCGGGTGGCCGTGCTGTCCGCAGGTACGGTTTGCTCCCATAGACCGGGCGAACGATCACTAGCCGCGTCGGCAACAACAACCAGCTCGTCGGCGCGATCTATACAGAGCCGACTCCACTCAGCTTGGTCGACCTCGGTTTCGTAGACGATGAAGTCGAACTGACGGCGTTGATCCGTCAACCACATCGCGAGGCGGGTGTTGTCGGGATGATGGAGAGGTAGCTCGATAGCCTGGTCGACCTCGAACGGGAATGTCTCTCGCATATCGCGAAGTCGCCTCACGCTCAGGTGCAAGGTCGGTCCGATGGCGCTGAGGCTCTCGACTAACTCCTCGGCAACGGCTTGCAGCCTTTGCTGGTCCGGTCGATGAGGCAGCAAAACGACCTCGCGAGCTCCGCGTAGTCCAGAACCCTCCTCGCGATATCTGAGGAGGTATCTCCCGAGAACCTCGACCAGGGCCTTGTAGACGAGGGGATGCCTGGCAGCGGTCGCCTCGAAATCATTGCGTCCGAGCCGGATGAGAAGCGACGGTTTCACCGCCCGGACGGTGGCTGATCTGGCAGCTCCACTGATCAGCGCAATCTCGCCGATTGTTTCACCCGGAGCTATTTCGTTGAGCATCACTTCGGATCCATCGACCTCGGCCCATGCAGCTAGGACACCATCGACGACGAGGTAGAGGGCGTCACCGGGCTCGTGCTGCCGAAACAAGATGTCGCCGGGAGCAAGCTCCATCCATTGGACCCGGGTGGCCAAATCGTCCTCCACTTCGGGCTCCAATGCTCCGAAGAGCCTGCGGAGCGCGGCCTTCAGCTCGTCAGCGCGGCGGCCCTCATTGATGGCGTTTGACATCGCGTGGAGAAGCTTCGGATGATCCGCCACCAACTCGTGAAAGCGGTTCGACTCCACACGGAGCAGACGGACCGGTTCGAGACTCACCACAGTCGTGGAGCGCAGGCCACCGGTGAGAAGCTGCCGCTCATCGAGACCCTCGCCGATCCCCACCTCGATCACGCTGCCGGTCTCTTCATCCACCTGCAGGCGGCCGGAAAGGACAAAGTAAGCGGCATCTACAACGTCCCCTGCTTGCCAGAGGGTCACGCCGGTCTCGAGTGCCACTTCGGTGGCGATGCCACGAAGCAGCTCGGCTTC
>JBLYYS010000304.1:0-3483 GCA_048550235.1 Acidimicrobiia bacterium
CATTGCGCACTGCCGTCTCGAGTTCCTGAGGATGGAAACCCATGGCGCCGTCCCCAATCAGACAACAAACGGGCCGATCAGGCAGGGCGATCTTCGCTCCAAGAGCCTGAGCCACTCCGGCACCAAGCATGCCGAATTTGAACGTGGTCACAACCGAGTTTGGCGTTTTCGCCTCGTGGAAGAAGTGCGACCAGACGGTAGCGTTTCCTCCGTCGAACACCCACACCGTGTCGGCGGGCAGAGTGTCTTGAGCAACCAGCGGAACGGCTCCGGGATTGACACCTTCCCGGGTCTTTTCGAGTCGCTTGTCGAGTTTGGCTCGGTCGGTTCTGCGGTCTTCAGTCCAGGTATCGGGCTGTGGCTCGCCGGGCGGATCAGCCTCGAGAACCTTGCCCAGCTGCTCCAAGAACGATCTGATGTCCCCCAACACCGCCAGATCCACTGCCTTGTTGACGCCTAGCGACGAATCGTCGATATCAACCTGAATCACTTTCTGAGTTGCTGCCCAATAGGGCGGCTTCCCCCACCAATCGGTCTCTCCGAGCCGCGATCCGAGCACGAGCACAACATCTGCGTTGTTGCGGAGCTTCGTGTACAAGTCGAGGTGAAGCATCGGAATCGATAGGGGATGTGTCTCTTCCAATGCTCCCCGACCGCCCCAACTCGTCGTGACCGGAGCTCCAAGCAGTTCGGCCACATTCCTCAGTTCATCGTGTGCACGCGCATGGATTACACCCGTTCCGGCGTGGACGAGCGGAGACTTGGCCGCCAGCAGGATCCGACCGGCATTCTCGACCTGCGCGGCTTCGGGGACGATCGGATGCGCCCGCCGGTAGGACACGTACGGTCGAATCAGATCGGGGTCGAACTTGGACTTCCCGTTCATCACGCTCTCGGGCACATCAACGTGAACCACGCCGGGCCGTCCGGCCCAACTTGACCGAAAGGCCCTCCGCATCAACTCAGGAATCCGGTCGCGGTTCGGGATGGCGGCCGACCATTTCGTCATTGGCTTGGTGACGGCCGCTTGATCGAAGTATTGGAAAGTACCACCACGATCCGGGTAGCCGATGCCCTCACGTCGCGATGACGTGATGAGGAGAACTCGGTTGCCTTCACCGTTCTCGACCGCTATTCCCGGCAGTGCGTTGGCCACGCCAGGTCCGTTGGAGGCGATGGCAACGCCGAGTTTGCCTGTCAACCGCGCGTAGGTTCCTGCCATGTGCAAAGCAGAGGTCTCGTGCCTGGGCGAGATCAGCCGGATATCAAAGTCCTGGAAGGCGGAGTACAGGCCGAAGTAGGTTCCGTCGATTATTCCGAAGACGGTATCAACGCCCTCAGCAGCGAGCATCCGGGCAATCACCTCACCGCCGGTACTGGTAGCCATTCGTCCTCCTGGAAGCAACGAAAACGAGCCTAACCGGCCGTCGAGACCCGTTGTCGTCTAGGAGCGAACATCTCGCTCAATAACGCAAGAGAGCAGACAACAAGTAATATCCAATCCTCCCGACGAGGCAAGGAGCAATGGTCGACAGCGTACGAACCCCACTCGGTGAGATGTGGATGACCGATGATGGAATTCTCGTCCATCGCATCGAGGATGGCCTCAACATCTCTGTCGAAAGCGCGATCGAGGTCCAGAAGGCTGTTGCGGAACTGACCAATGATCGCCCGGTACCCGCAGTCGTCGACATGCGCGCAGTCGGGTACGCGGATCGAGCAGCCCGTCATATGTTTGGTGCATCGACCGAGGAATCCTCTGAACTGGCCACAGCCCTGGTCGTCGGTCCAAGTTCAAGTCAGACCATGGCTCAGGCCTTCATCGCGATGGGACCGCAGCGCCCAATCGAGGTCTTCACCTCCGAGCGCGAAGCATTGGACTGGGCCCGGACCTTCCTCTCGGACCCGGATGACGGTTCCCGGTAGCACGACGGGCCTGGAAGAATCCAGGATCGGCAATGTCCCATCGTTCTTCTCCTCTCAGCTCACTGCGTGCGCGGCTCACGGCCGGGGTAACCGAGCCATTTGGACATGCCGACTATCCGTTGGCCGACACCTTGCTGTACCGCGGCGATCCCGGCCTGTTCGGCCCGGAGTCAATGACATGGCAAGTGATAGGCGATGTAGCGGCCTTCGTGGGAGGAGTGCGGTCCCTACTCGTTCAAGCCGCGCATCCCGAGGTGGCCACTGGAGTATCAGATCACTCCTCGTATCGGAATGACCCGCTCGGTCGCCTGTCGCGAACCTCGGCCTATGTGACCGCTACTTCGTACGGAGCTCTCCCTGAGGTTGAACGGGCCATTGACCTTGTGCGGGGTGCCCATCGGCCGGTTCGAGGAACCTCGCCGAGGGGACGCCGCTACTCAGCCTCAACTCCCGAGTACGCGGCTTGGGTCCACAATGCTCTCACCGACTCGTTCCTGGCGGCGTATCAGACCTACGGGCGACACCGGCTGTCGGCAGGCGACGCCGACCGAATCGTCGCCGAGCAGACGCTCTTGGGAGCGAAGCTGAGCGCCGATCCTCTGCCTGCCACGGCGGCCGGGCTGGAATCCTGGGTAGCCAACCACCCGGATGCCGCCCCCTCGCCGGGGATGCGCGAAGCTGTCGAATTCCTCAAACGGCCGCCATTGCCTCGGTCCCAGCTCATCGGCTACCGCCTCTTGTACCATGCGGCGGTAGCAACGATCCCGCGTCGGTTGCGGAGACTTCTTGGGATCCGCCGGCTACCCGGCGCCAAAATGGTCGGCCGCCTATCGGTCTCGGTACTGCGGTGGGCGCTCGGCTCATCACCGACCTGGAACCTGGCGCTGGTTCGAGTCGGCTTCCCAGCACCGGCCGGCTACTTCCGGCAACCGCTTCCACCCGTGGCCTCAGCTCCAACCGGCACAGACTGACCGCAGCCAGCTCGCCTCGAATTCGCGGAGAAGCCCCGCAATGCTGCAGCATCCCGGGGCTTCCCTTTCGTGAACGCCGCCTGGCGCCCACTCACCAATCGCCGTGGTCCGGCAGTGAGAGCCTTTCTGTATCGGCCCGTCAGCAGCCTACGTATCTCGATCGGACTCTCATCGTACGCCCGCCCATCGACTCTGTCGAGGGGCAAGTTTTCGCGATCCTTCTTCAACGATCTGGGCAGCATTTCGCATCACAAATCCGCCGCGATAGTGCCCAAAAGCGTCACGAGGAGGCGTCGAGACGGAGGCCCTCCAATGCAATCTTGACCATGTCGTCGAAACTGCGCTCGCGTTCGTCCGATGTCGTTGATTCGCCCGTCCGCACGTGATCTGAGACGGTGAGGATGGTGAGAGCCCGGGCGCCCTTCTCTGCTGCGGCGCCGTAGATTCCTGCCGCTTCCATCTCAACGGCGAGTACGCCCATGCGCTCCATCACGTCGAAGGCATCGGCAACAGGGTTGTAGAACAAGTCGGCCGAGTGAATGTTGCCGATGCGCACCGGGACGCCGGCCTCCTGCGCAGCCAGCAC
>JBLYYS010000305.1:0-7003 GCA_048550235.1 Acidimicrobiia bacterium
CTCGTCGGACCCAACTGTCCGGGAGTCATCACCCCGGGTGAGATAAAGATCGGCATCATGCCCGGCTACATCCACCAACCGGGCAAGATCGGCGTTATCAGCCGTTCGGGCACTCTCACCTACGAGGCCGTCTACCAGCTCACCCGGCTGGGCCTCGGTCAGACGACCGCGGTCGGCATAGGGGGCGATCCTGTGAACGGAACCAACTTCCTGGACATGTTGAAGCAGTTCAACGCCGATCCTGACACTGAAGGCGTAGTCATGATTGGCGAGATCGGCGGCACGGCTGAAGAAGAAGCCGCCGAGTGGATCAAGGACAACATGACGAAGCCGGTGGCCGGTTTCATTGCCGGCACGACGGCCCCCGCAGGCAAGCGCATGGGACACGCCGGCGCCATCATTTCCGGTGGCAAAGGAACCGCCGACGCCAAGATCAACGCCCTCAACGCTGCCGGAGTCGAAGTGGCGGAAACCCCCACCGACATGGGCGCGGCGATGGTCCGGGCGATGGGCTGATCGGAGGGTTCCTGTCAATGCGGGCTATCAGAAACGGTGCACCGGATTGACAGGAAACAAGGTTGCGGCTTCCTGTCAATGGGGGGCATCGAAAACCGTGTAGCGCATTGACAGGAAACCTGAGGTGGTGATGGAGTACTTCCTGCTCGGGCTTGGCTTGGGTGCGGCCGCCGGGCTTGCGCCCGGCCCGCTGCACATCCTCGTGTTGACCACTTCGATGCAGCGTGGGATGGCCGCGGGGACGAGGGTTGCCATCGCCCCGCTGTTAACCGATGTGTTCGTTGTCGCTGCCGGTGTCCTGGCCGTGGGCACGCTTCCCGAAGGCGTTGTCCGGGCACTTGCGGTTGGGGGCGGTCTCTTCATCATCTACCTCGGGATCGACGCCCTCCGGTGGCAGGAGTCCGAGTCTGCACCTGCAACTCCTGCGGTCGATCTCAGGCGCGGGTTCATCACGAACCTGCTCAATCCGCATCCCTGGCTCTTCTGGCTTGGCGTCGGCGGACCCCTTCTGCGGTCGGCCTGGAGCGACTCGATCGTCTCGGCGTTGATCTTCATGCTCACGTTCTATCTGCTCCTTATCGGAAGCAAGGTCCTGTTTGCGGCCGCGGCTTCGAGGGGGACACGGTTCGTTGATGCCGGCTGGTATCGGTGGTTGATTCGATTGGCGGCGGCACTCCTGATGGCCATGGGAGTCTGGCTCATCATGTCTGCCTGGCAGGGCACCCTCTGAGCTTCTGAGGCGATCCTCGCTTCGTGTGGAACGGCGAACTGAGTAGAGCCGCGTGGATCGCCAACGTCACTTCGGCGTCGTACAGTGTCGTCATGAATCCGCAGGTCGCAGTTGAGATCCCCCTGCTCGGTGATGAGCGCCACAAGAACTGGGCAAAGGTCGTTTACTCGGTCGACACGTCCGTATCGTCCGGTTGGGCGTACGACGGAGAGTTCGTCGCAGCCGGTGCGATCCAGGACGTTCCGGCCGGTGGCGTGCTGCTCGTGTACGGGGAGAGAGGATCACGAGCCAATCCCGTCATCGAAGCCAGGGTGTACCAGATCAATCCCGAGGGCACCCTCAGCGAGCGAGCTCTTGGGAAGGGTCGAGGATGGGCCCGAACCATTCGTGACACCGTCGAGCAGTTGCTGTCGGAGGAGGCTCCGCTGCCGATCGTCGACCTCTCCGGCTATGCAGACGCCGAGCTCATCGATGAACTGACCCGACGTGGATATCGAGTCGAGGGAGGAGCCACGCAATGATGAAGGCGATCCGTGTTTCCAACAATGGCGGACCCGAGGTGCTCGAGTGGAGTTCTACTCCCAAACCGTCCGCAGGGTCAGACGGGTTGCTGGTTCGGGTCGAGGCAGCCGGTGTCAACTACATCGATACCTACCACCGGACCGGTTTGTATCCCCTTGAACTGCCCTTCACGCTGGGGCTCGAGGGAGCGGGGACTGTGACCGAGGTTGGCACAGCGGTTGATGGCTTCGCCGCCGGTCAACGAGTCGCATGGGCGGGCGCCTCCGGTTCCTATGCGGAATTCGTGGCTATGCCGGCGTCCGTGGCCGTGCACGTACCGGACAATGTGGAATCCGACGTTGCCGCTGCAGTGATGCTGCAAGGCATGACGGCCCACTACCTGGCTAAAGACACCTATCCGCTCGACCCGGGCGAGAAGTGTCTGGTTCATGCCGGTGCGGGAGGTGTCGGCCTACTGCTCATCCAGATAGCCAAGCTGCTGGGCGCAGAGGTGTTCGCAACGGTTTCGACGGCTGAGAAGGCGGCCCTGGCTGCCAATGCCGGAGCTGATCACGTGATCAACTACACCGAGAACGATTTCGGTGAGGTGGTTGAGTCGATCACCGGTCCCAAAGCGCTGGATGTCATCTACGACGGCGTGGGAGCTGCAACTTTCGATCGCGGTCTCGAACTGCTGCGTCCTCGTGGACTGATGGCGCTATTCGGTCAGTCGAGCGGTGTCGTGGAGCCGTTTGATCTGGGCAAGCTGGCACGGTTCGGGTCGTTGTATGTGACCCGGCCTTCCCTGTTTGCCTACATTGCCGATCGAGCTGATCTCGAGAAGCGAGCGGCCGACCTCTTCGAGTGGATCGGCGCCGGAGATCTGGAGGTACGCATAGGAGCCCGCTTCCCGTTGGCAGAGGCCGCCGACGCGCATCGTGCCCTCGAAGGTCGTAGAACCACCGGCAAGGTGCTGCTGGAGCCCTGAGCACGGCTGCCGGCCGGCCTAACCCACCTGATTCCAATCTGAGTCCTCGAGGGCCTCGACCCATCCATCGTCACAGGTCACGCTTGGAATCTCGAGTTGCAGAGTTCGATCGTTGAATCCCCACTCGAATGTCTGACCGCACCCGTCGACGTCAATGGTGAGTCGCTGCGAGGCGAACGAGACGGTACCCATCAGTTCGGATTCGCCCTCCCAAAGCGAGAAGCCTTCCCCGAGAAGCACGAGCGTCATGGTGGTCGATGCCTCGTAGATCCCTTCCGGCAGATCGATGCGTCGCCAAGGCAGGGCGCTCAGGAAACGTTCACGGACACGGTCGAATGCACAGGGGTCGTCGACCGGATCGAGGACTCGCCAAGCGCCGTCATCGACCACGCTGAATGTGCCTCTGTCCTTAGGGCAGTTCGGATCGTTGAAGAGCGTGATCTCGTTGCCTTCATGCTCATAGTGTCCGACGCTCATGTATCCGCTGCCGGCGTGATAGACCCGAAACGTTCCGTTTCGCAGCCCCAGGATCTCGTCCCCCAGCGCCAGCCGGTATGGAGGACACCTGCGACATCCGCCAGCGGGCCCCAGCACGTCGGGGGTGACCCGTCTGGCGAACATCCCATCGAACGGCGTTGGTTCGTAGGGCGGTGTCGGACTGGTATACGCGTAAGGATCATGTCCCGTCGTGGTCGATGTGATGGTCTCGGAACCGCAAGCCACCAGGAGCACCATCGCCCCGAGGCCTGCAAGCAGCATTCGAGCTTTGTTGCGCTGCATCAGTGATGGTGGCTCAGGTGGGGAGGAGGATCACGTGGAGGTATTTGGGGCCGTGAACGCCCAGGTTCAGGATCTGTTCTATGTCCGCGGTGCGGCTTGGGCCGGTGATTACGAACAGGTTGCTGGTGTCGGCCGCGGCGGTCGGGTTTTCTGCCACCCAATGGGAGAAGCTCGGCGAGATGTCCGTCGATCGCAGCAAGGCGATGTGGACCAAGGGGATGAGTGAAGCCATGCGCGGGCGGCCGAGTCCGCAGTCGAGCACAATTGAGCCGGATTCGGCCAGGCCGGCTATCGCTCCGGTGATCCCGACCTGAGCGTCCATGTACCCAGCCTGATGGCTGAGCCGTTCAGACGGTTCCGCCCCAACTTGGCTGCTCCTCGGTCCGCCCGGCAGCCTTTCCAGCAACCCGGGAATTGGCAGATGGTCGGCATCCCAGGCCAGGTAGTCGGTCGCCTCGTATTCCTCCAGTAATCCGCTGATGATGTGGATGGCTTCGCCGTCGTCGGCCACCCTGTGGGCCAGTCCGTCCACGGCTTCGATTCGCGTCAGGAACCGTTCGACGAGGTCGGTTCCAGGCAGATCCGGCACGAGTCCGCCGGGGGCTTCCGTCGGGCCGACCGGGAGGTCCGGGTTTTGAATCGCCGTCCGGATCCGTTGCAGGAATGCCTCACGTTCCACGCTGGCGTTCCTTCCAACGGGTGTGGAACGGCTTGGCCGCCGGAGCAGGCAGGTCGCGATGATCGGTCCACGCCGCCCCTCGCCCGGGAAGCGAGCCGAGCCATCCTCGTTTGGCCACCAGTTGCGCTCCGATTCCCGCGGTCCGGGTTGCTCCTCGCCACAACCGGGGGTTGGTTGCGAGGCGTGTGTACCAATTCAGCGCCCTCTCGAGCCCTTCTGGAGGGTGGCCTTCGTTGACGGCATGGCGCCGCAACTTCAACAGGAGACCGGGCAGGTCGATTCTGACCGGGCAAGCGTCCAGACACGCACCACACAGGCTCGATGCATAGGGCAAATCGTGCCACTCCTCCAGACCCATCAGCGCCGGCGTTACTACGGCACCGATCGGCCCCGAGTAGGTGGTTCCATAGGCGTGTCCGCCGGCCTCTCGATAGACCGGGCAGACATTCAGACAAGCTCCGCACCGGATGCAGGCCAGAACCTCGGCGGTGTCTCCACCTAGCACTCGCGATCTGCCGTTGTCGAGGATGATCACATGGAACTCATCGGGGCCATCAGGGTCTCCGTGTCTCCGGGGGCCCGAAACGATGTTGGTGTAGACACTCAAACGCTGGCCGGTCGCGCTACGGGCGAGCACTTCGAGGATCACCGAGGCGTCGGCCAGCGTAGGAACGATTCGTTCCATCCCCATGACCGCCACGTGAATTCGCGGGGCGCTGGTTGTGAGTCGCCCGTTGCCTTCGTTGGTCACGAGGACGATGGATCCGGAGTCTGCAATCGCCACATTGCACCCCGAGATTCCCATGTCCGCCGACAGGAAGATCTCACGGAGATGGTGCCGAGCGATCCCGTTCAGCTCGAGCGGATCGTCGGTGTATTCGACCCCGAGCTTGTCGGCAAAAAGCTCACCGACGTCGTACCGGGTTTTGTGCATGACCGGAGCGATTATGTGGGACGGCGTCTCACCGGCAAGCTGGATGATGAATTCCCCGAGATCGGTTTCCACCACTTCGAGGTCGTCGGTCTCCAATGCCGCATTGAGATGGATTTCCTCTGTCACCATCGACTTGGACTTGACGATCCGTCGCACACCCTGGGATGACGCCAGCTGCTCTATGTAGTCGATGGCTTCATCGCCGTCGGCGGCGAAGTGGACCTTGCCACCGTTCGCCTCAACGCTGTCCGCGAATTGGCTCAAGAGCCCGTCGAGGTGGTTCAAAGCATGCAGTCTGATCGCGCGCGCTTGATCTCGCATTGCCTCCATCGCCGGGAAGTCGGCGCCGGCTTGTTCTCGCTTGGCCGTGAGCCTCCGGGCTCCGGCTTCCAGCGCGGCGATACCGGGCGTTCCCAAATCCTTGCGAGCCCGGTCGATGAATGTGACGGGTGAGATCACGGTGCCGGCTCTTCGTTGAGGACCTGGGCCAGGTGTTTGACTTCGATCTCAGAACCGCGACGCCTCAGGCCCCCTTCAAGGTGCATCAGACAGCTCACGTCTATCCCCACGAGGAGGTTGGCTCCCGATGTCTCCACGTTGGTCAACTTCGTGGACATCATTGCGGCTGAGACGTCCGGCATCTCCACCGAGAAGAGACCGCCAAATCCACAGCAGTTCTCTGCGTCGGGGAGTTCAAGTCGTTCGAGTCCGGCAACGGCATCGAGCAACGACTCGGGCTGGCTTCGAATCCCGAGATTGCGGAACCCGTGACAGGAAGGGTGGTAGACCGCAGACTTGCCGTGACAGGCCGCCCTGGCGTCCGTGATGCCCAGGTCGTCGACGAGAAAGCTGCTGAATTCTCGCACTCTGGCGGCCACCCGATGCGCAGCGGCCAGCAACGCATCATCCTCAGCGAGAAGCTCTGGACTGTGATTGATCATCATGTCTGCACATGATCCGGAGGGCACCACGATCGTGCCCTCTGTGGCATCGAGGAGCCGGATAGTGTGTTCCGCCATCGCCTTCGCTTGATCGTGATAGCCGACATTGAAAGCCGGTTGGCCGCAGCAGGTCTGATCGAACGGGAACTCGACGGTGCATCCGTGGCGTTCGAGAACATCGACGACGGCCTCACCGACATCGGGAGCAAAGGAATCCACCAGACAAGTAACGAACAACTGCACCTTTGCCATGGAGGAACCCTATCCGATTGTCTCTAGGATCGCCGGGTCAAGCTAGCGGAGGTTCGGGTGCGTCCATTGTCGGTCGGAGTGCAGCTACCGGAGGTCGAGCGCGAGGTGCGCTGGGATGAGATGCGTTCGATGGCCGTGCTGGCCGAAGAGATCGGATTCGATTCGATTTGGGTCGGCGACCACCTCATCTATCGGCCGGACGATGGCCCGCCGCGCGGACCCTGGGAGGCCTGGTCGCTGCTGGCGGCGATCGCCGCTTCCACCAATACGGTGGAGATCGGACCGCTGGTAGCGGCAACTGCTTTCCATTCGCCGGCGATGCTCGCCAAGAAGGCCATCACAGTCGACGAGATCTCGGGCGGCAGGCTGGTCCTCGGCCTGGGGGCTGGATGGAACCGGGCTGAATTCGACGCTTTCGGCTTTGCCTTCGATCATCGGGCATCCCGATTCGAGGAGGCGTTTCATATCATTCGTCGCCTCGTGAAGGGCGATGAGGTCGACCACCAGGGGCCGTACTACAACACCGACCGGGCCGAGATACTCCCTGCCGGTCCGAGGCAGGAGGGTCCACCCATCCTCATTGGCTCCCAGGGCCCGCGAGTTCTGAAGGCCACCGCGCCGTTCATGGACCAGTGGAACGGTTGGTACGCCTGGTACGGCAACAACCCGGATGGCCTGCCGC
>JBLYYS010000306.1:0-2964 GCA_048550235.1 Acidimicrobiia bacterium
CAGCTCGAATGAGGTCCCACGAGAAGTCGGTTCCGTCGACCCCGAGGTATTCCCGGGCGAAGTGTCTGTCCTGTTCGTCGGCCGACTCGTACCAACCTCTGGCGGTGTCGTTGTCGTGAGTGCCCGTGTAGGCGACACATCTTTCGGGGAACCGATGCGGGAGGAAATCGTTGGTTTCTCCAGAATCGAAAGCGAACTGAAGGATCTTCATGCCGGGAAGTCCGAATTGATCGCGCAGCTCGATGACATCCGGCGTGATTTCGCCGAGATCCTCGGCGATGATCGGAGGCGCTCCGAACTCCTCGACGACGGCCTTCATGAAAGCGGCACCTGGACCGGAAACCCATCGGCCGTTCATCGCGGTTTCCTCCGTTGCGGGCACCTCCCAGTAGCTGGCGAACCCTCTGAAGTGATCCAACCGGACGACATCGACAAGGTCCAATACCGCCTGGAGCCGATCGAGCCACCAGCGGTAGCCGGTCTGGCGATGCACATCCCATCGATAGAGCGGATTCCCCCACAGCTGACCGGTGGGTGAGAAGTAGTCTGGCGGAACTCCCGCCACCACCGTCGGATTGCCGGACTCGTTGAGTGAGAACAACTCTCTGTTTGTCCATACATCGGAGGAGTCGGCCGCAACGAAGATCGGGAGGTCCCCGATGATGCGCACACCCCGGTCGCGCGCCGTCGACCGGAGAGCATGCCACTGGCGAAAGAACAAGAATTGTCGAACCACGTGCCGCTCGATCGCTGGGCCGTTCTCGGAGCGGAATCGATCGATCACCTGATCGTCTCGATCCCGGTATTCGGGCTGCCAGGTCCACCAAGGACGCAGTTCATGAGCGTCCTTTAGAGCCATGAAAACTCCGAAATCGTCGAGCCAATCCCGGTGGTAGTCGCGGAACTCGTGCAGATCTTCCCTCAATCCGGCCGAGTCGAGTCGATCATGGGCCCGATCTAGGAGAGCCATTTTCACCGGTATCACTGATCCGTAGTCGACCTCACGGTCATCGAGTACCGGTATGCCATCGATATCGCGCTGAGTCAGCAACCCGTCTGCCAATAGGGCTTCAGGGCTGATCAGATTGGGGTTCCCGGCGAAGGAGGAGAAGCATTGATAGGGAGAGTCTCCATATCCGGTCGGACCCAATGGCAGGAGCTGCCAGTACTCGGTTCCGGTAGTGGCCAGGGTTTCGATCCACTCATGCGCAGCGGGACCGAGGTCACCGATCCCGAACCGACCCGGGAGACTCGTTGGGTGTAGGAGGATGCCGGACGACCTACTGAGTTCCATGCTGCGATTCTGCCCGTCGAACCTCAGGGCTGCCAACCTGAGTTTCGACCGATCGAGCCCGTTTCATTCGATAGTGATTCTCAACTCGGCATGCCCGGCCCGCAGGGATTGCTCCACGTCGGCAGGCGTTGGGCCTTTGGCAAAGAGAAATCCGAGGTATCGGTTTCCCTCCGGCAATGCCCTCACCACTTCCCCTGGCCGGATCGACATTTCGAGATCGGTGACGCCCGGCACTGCCAGGGCTGCCTCGGTTCCCTCCACCGATCGCAGTCTTCCCGAGTTCGGGATCGGCAGCATCATGGCGCCGGACGCTATTCCCTCGCGTTGCATTCCCGCGATCGGCATGGCTAGGGCCCTGCGGAGAATTAGGGTCTCGAGTGAGGTTCCCAGCAATCCGAATCGCAGCGACCTTCCGCACATGCCGCCGATCGAGCGCGCAGCCACCTCGAGCAGGACTACCCGTGGCCCATCGACTCGAAGTTCGGCATGGATGGGGCCCTCAGACAGTTCCAGAGCTTCCGTGGCAGCCTGGGTGACCCGAATCACCTCGTCGAGCATCTCAGGATGGAGCCGCGATGGTGTTACGAGAATGGTCTCCTCGAAGTACGGACCCTCGAGTGGATCGGGCTTGTCGAATATCGCCAGCACCTCGAGTCTGCCTTCGAGGAGTAATCCCTCGACGGCTACCTCCAAACCGGGAACGAACCGCTCGACCAAAATGGGTTCGCCCGGCGAGCGACCCTCTGTAATCAGAATCCGGCGGATCCGCTCTGCCGCCGCCGGCGCATCATCGGGATGATCGACCCGGATCACACCTTGCGATGCGCTCAAGCCGAGAGGTTTCAGGACGGCCGGAGCACCCAGATCTGACACGGCTTCCGCGGCCTCTTCTGAGTTGTTGACCACCCCAAAGGCGGGTTGAGGCACTTCTGCGGCGGCAAGTGCTCGTCGAAGCATCGCTTTGTTGCGGGTGGCCGCGACGCCAAAGGGCTCGTTGTGTGGCAACCCGAGTTTCTGCGAAGCGAGAGCAGCGATTTCAACACCCTGATCATCGGCTGCGACGATGGCATCGACTCTGTGCGTGTCTGCGTGTGTCACGATCAGCTCGGCAGACTTCTCCGGGGCCGCGCAATCGATGACGAGCGATTTCGCCGGGGATAGTGGGAGTTCATCCTCGGAAGCCACGGTGATGTCGACTCCCAGCTGGTCGGCCGAGCGGACGAAGTCCTCGGCTCGATATGTAGCAGTTGGAAGGATCAAGACGACGCGGGTCATGGCGGCACCCTAACGATGTGCGGAAGTCAACCGAACCGGTAGCATGCCTCTGGCACCACTTCCAACGGGGACCAGATGACCGACACCATTCTTTCGATAACTGATGACGCGCTGGCGATGATCCTCCGGATCCGCGACGCCGAGCCCGGCGACGATGAATTCGCGCTCTTCCTGGAAGTCACGGGGAACAACGGACCGCAGTTCAACTATGAACTCAGTTTTGTGCCCGTGGATGATGCCCGTCCTACCGACGTGGTCGAGCGGATCTCTGACCTCGCCGTGATTGTGCGGGAGTCCGATGTGGACAACCTGCGCGGTGCGACGATCAACCTCGGCGATGATCCTATGAACCCCGGTCTGGCGATAGATAACCCGAACCACCCGATTAGCCCTAC
>JBLYYS010000307.1:0-2891 GCA_048550235.1 Acidimicrobiia bacterium
AGGCCACATGGTACGGCCCCAGCAGCGAGAAAGGCATTGAACAGGGCTTCTCCGTTTGCTGCGTCCACGGCCACTTCTCCACCGCGTTCACCCGTATATCCAGTACCCGCTGCCCAGGCAAGCGATCCTTCGAACTCTCCTTCGACCACGCGAAATCTGCCTGGTTTGGCACCGATGACCGATTCAATCAGGCCGGGAGCATCGGGTCCCTGTACCGCCAGTAGGGCGGTTGTATCCTGCAGCGAGGTTACGGTCACACCTGCCGGTGCGGCCGCCTCGAAACGACCAAGGATCGGAGCTTGATTGGCTCCGTTCGGGATTACCCAGTAGTGCTCTTCAGCCCACCGCCATACGATGATGTCGTCCTCAACTCCGGCGTCGGCATTCAAAGCCATCGTGTACTGGGCTCGTCCAGGTTGAATCTTGGCGATGTCGTTGCAGAGCAAGCTTCTCAGGAGCTCGGTGGAACCTAGGCCGTTCAGCTCAAATCTCCCGAGATGTGAGACGTCGAACACTCCGACCTTGGAGCGGACTGCGTTGTGCTCAACAAGCACACCCTCGTACTGAACCGGCATGTCCCAACCCGAGAAATCGACGAATCGGGCACCAAGGCTCTCATGCACCTGATGGAGCGGCGAGCGCGGCATAACACCTCCGTTGAGTCTGGAAACGAGACTAGACGCCCGCAGCCGCGTACTTCCACGGCATCTGATTATCCCGCTTCAGAACCGGCCTCATCCAGGCGGGTGATTTGGGGCGGTCCGGGGATACGGCTGGGCATGGGCGCTTCGTCGAGTTGCCCGGGTTCCTCTAGTCCATACTTGATCACAAGATGGAGGTAGTCGCGCTGATAGAGGATCTTGCAGTTGATTCCCTCGTGCAGCTCGAGCAACCTCCGTACCTTGCGGTTCTTCTTCGTGACGAGTTTCTGGTTCATCGTCGTGATCTCGATGAAGAGATCCTCATCCGGAAGATAGAAATCGGGTGTGAAGAACTTGATGGGTTCACCGGCATCGTCGTGCTCGATCGCGAACGAGCGCGGCTCGTAGTCCCATGGAAGGCCGTAGAAATCGAGGAGGAGCGCGAACTGCCGCTCACTGTTGTGAGCGAAATTGACGGTGTCGGCCGTCGGCTGGTCCGCGCCCTCCGGCGTCAGACCGTTCAGGTGACCCCTGCCTCAGTGGCCGGAATGGACGGCTCGAGAATGTCGATCTCCGGATAGAGCTCATGGATCTCGCCCTCGAGCTCCTCCTGAACCGGACCGACTGCGATACCGAAGACTCCTTGTCCCTTGCGGAAGATGTCCACGACTTCGTCCGAACTGTGCGCCGCGAAGATCGTCTGACCGTCGGATAGCAGCGTTACATCGCGCAATGGCTGCTCGCTTCGCAACTGTTCACGAAGGATCTCCATTGCCTGACGGATCTTCTTGAGGCTCATTCCCGCGTCTAGAAGGCGCTTGATGACCTTGAGTTGGATTACGTCCGTGAATGAATAGAGACGCTGGCTACCTGATCCGTGGGCGGCCTGGATTGATGGGGTGATCAACTTAGTGCGTGCCCAATAGTCGAGCTGTCGGTACGTGATACCGACGAGATTGCAGACGTTGGGGGCCCGAAAGCCGGAGTCCGTCACAGTGTGTTTCCCTTCTTGTTGCCCAAGGTTACACGCCCGTAATTACCCCAGGGTGAGTCAAGTTACCTGCGGCGACGCGCGGCGTCAACGACCGTTGCCGGAAGCGGTGAGCATGACGTTGAGAGCTTCGATGTGCTCACGGGTTCCAAGCGCGACCAGCACGTCCCCCTGGATCAGTTCACGATCGGGATCCGGATTGAGCTGAACGCCGTTGCTGCTGGCTTCGATTGCAACGATCGTCGCCCCGGAGCGTTCCCTGATCCTCGATGACCGCAGGGTCGATCCGGCAAGCGGGCTGTCGGTCGGGACGGTCAGTTGCTCGATACGGAGCTCAACCGTGTCACCTTCCACCACCAGGTCTACGAAGCGGGCCAGGTTTGGATCCAGCGCCATGGCGGCGATTCGTCTCGCGCCAACCGTCTGCGGAGAAACGATCCGGTCGGCTCCTGCAAGACCGAGCTTATCCACCGCCTCTGGTTCGGTGGCCCGTGAAATAACCAGAAGATCGGGCTGAAGGGATTTGGCCGACAAGACGATGACCAGGTTGTCAGAATCATCCCGTACGCAGGCGATCAGTGAGCGAGCCCGATGGATTCCGGCGCTTTCGAGAACTTCGTTGTGCGTAGCATCGCCCTCGACGACCATTGCACCCTCCGACCTGGCCTGTTCGGCTAGATCGGGATTGTTCTCTATGACCACGACCTTCTCGGTGCGCCTGTGAATGTAGTCCCAGGTGGCGGAACCCACCTTGCCGAAACCGCAGACGATGTAGTGATCCGAGAGGCTGTCGATTACTCGACTCATTCGCGCCGTCCCTCGTTCGCCCAGATTCTCGATGGCCATCTCGAGGCCCGCGCCGACAGTGTAGACCGCGCTGCCCACGCCTATGAGCATGAGGCCGATAGTCACCGCCCGGCCGACATTGGACAGTTCGATGACCTCGCTGAAGCCGACCGTTGTGATTGTCACGACGACCATATAGAAGGAATCGAACCACGAGACTCCTTCGATGATCACATAGGCGATCGTCCCGACGACGACGATCGATGCTAGAAGAATCGCGCCGATTCGAACCCTTGAACTAGGGCTCACGAGGCTGGAGGTGGTGCCCCGAAGTCAGTCGGTGACACGTCATCGAGAAACTCCCGGAAGCGTTCGATCTCATCTTCCTTTGTTTCGTCTTCAATCTCGATTCCCGCATCGTCGAGGACCTGACTGGCCGCGAATAGCGGCGCGTCGGTGCGAGCGGCAAGCGC
>JBLYYS010000308.1:0-5093 GCA_048550235.1 Acidimicrobiia bacterium
ATGCTCGCCTCCAAGAGAGCCTTCGTGTAGCTCGGATTGTGAACGCCGAAACTGTGGTCTTCGGGGAGGATGAAGATGTAGTTCCACAGCGCCTGGGCTTCTTCGGCCGGGTAGAACCCGACTACCGGATGGCCTTCGCCGTCCTCCACTGCCCACATGCCCTTGGCTTCGAGGAGCCCACCGAGCTCAGCCAGCATGGCCTCAATCGCGGCCTTCGACTCGCTGTAATCGAAGTCCTCGCCGTGGCACTCAGCGCACGAAGCCTCGACCGGAGCGAAGGTGTGGCTGTCGCCCTCACCCACGTGGCAGGTCACACATGTGTCCCCAACCAGGTTGTAGTGAGCGCTCGCGCTGCCGGTGACATCACCAGCGCCGCCGGTACCCAGCAACATGGCCGTCTGTGGACCATGGTGCGGTCCCCAGTGGGTGCTGGTGACTTCGATGTTGCCATCAGCGTCGGCCTCGGCGATCACACGCCGTGGCTGGTGACAGACACCACACAGGTTGCCCTGGCCGCCGTCATAGGTGACACCTTCGAAGGCGTAGAGCTCAACCGGGGCTTCGGTCTCGAGGGCCCAGTCGGCACCAGTGAAGCTGGTATGGACCTGGTGACAGGTGCGGCAATCCTGGTGAGTCGGATTGACATCGCCATCCTCTACCTCAGTTGGATTGAGTCCGGCTGCAACCATGGCGCTGAAGACCGCTCCAGAGTGGCAACCAGCACACGAACCGCGACCGCCGGCATATGCCGCGGCCGTACCGGACCCGTGAACCGATGACTCCCAAGCTACTTTCTTGCCGGTGATGATGCTGCTGTCGTTGTGACACTCGGTACACGACAGGTCGGCTGCGTTGAGATCAGCGGAAGCAGCAACGCCGTCGGCGCCGGCGGGACCGGCAGGACCGGCGGGACCGGCAGGACCAGCAGGGCCAGCAGGACCGGCATCGCCGTCCGCTCCCGTACAGGCTGCCAAAAGCAGGACCAAGCTCAAGACTATGAATCCATATTTCCGGAGCATATATCTACCTCCCCATACTGGGACTTGTGACCTAATAGAGATTCTCGGCCACCGTCGCCTCAGTCGCGTAGGGCCGTTCGACCCTTTGTCGGCAAAACCGCGGGACTGTTCACATATGCGAATATCCGCATATAACAGGGCACAATTCGCTAACCGCACGGTAAGGCCGAAAGGCCAGAACTCCCTGTGTGTATCCGACGAGATCGAGTCTCAGTCGGAGAGGGTCAAAAGGACGCGTCCGATCCGTTCGATGCCGGTCAACATCGCTTCTGTTGGTTCGCCGGCGAAGCAAAGCCGCATGAAGCCGGGTTCACCCACCCGGCAGGCCGACCCGGGCGTGAGGTTCACATTCGCCTCCTCGAGCAGCCTCCTCCAGAGATAACCCTCTGCCTCCCATGTCACCTCAGGCATGAACGCTCGCATGTCGCAGAATACGAAGAAGCCCGCTTCAGAAGGGAGGTACTGCACGCCGATAGCATCTAGACCAGCAGTCACCTGGTCGTAGGCAGATGCCAGCCGCCGCCGGTTCTCTGCGATATAGCCGTCGACCCAGGAACCATCGGCAATCATCTGCTTGAGCAGTTGTTGGGTATCACCCGAACAACACGCCCAGTAAGCGAGGCCGTCGACCGCCTGCAGGACTGCCTCATTCTCCGTTACCAGCACGCCGCAACGCAGGCCACTCATGGCGAAGTCCTTGCTGAACGCCCAGACGATGTGCACCTTGTCCCCGAGCTCCGGCAGCAGCGACGCCACGCTCACAAACGGTATGTCGTCGAAGGTCGAGAGTGCGTAGATCTCGTCGAAGACAACATGGATATCGTTCTCTGCCGCCCAATCAACCACATCCTGAATCTCTTCGGATGTGTAGACCCGACCGAGCGGGTTGTTGGGAGTGGTGAAGAGGAGGGCCCCGACCGGGCGGTCCGCATCGGCCAGCGCGGCATCCAGATGACCGCGGGTCAAGGCGAAGCCGTCGGCGCTGTCGCAATGCACCGGGATAATCGTGAGTTCGTCGCGGGTTTCCAGGTCGGCCCAGAAACCGGCATAGCTCGGTGTGGGAACGAGGACGCCGTCGCCGGCGTCGCAGATGGCGTAGAACAGCAACTCCAGCACGGATCCGGCCCCCGACAACACCGCTATCTGCTCCGGGTCCACTGCTCGCCCGAGGAAGGTGCGGCCCATGAACCGGGCCAGCTCCTGACGGAAGGGCGCCGACCCGATCATCGTGTCGTATCCAACTGCCGACTGGCTGATCGCGCGACTCTCCGACATCTTTGGCTCGAGCAGATCCCAGGTGAGTTTGTTCTCGGCGATGCACATCGATACGTAGCCGTCGGGATTATCGACCGGATGGCATGCTTCTCCGACCCTGGCGAAGTTCTCATGGATGTACTCGGCCAGCGGCGGACTCGCTACCAGCCGTTCACCTCGCCTCGACACTCCGGACACCATGACCGCTCCTCTCGATCGTCGAAGTGTATCGGCAGGGTCCATGCCCGGCTGCCGCACGGGGTAGGTTGGAGGGCCGGAGGCAACCATGAGAGCTGATGAGTACATCCACCACGACGCAGTCGGACTAGCCGAACTGGTTCACGACGGCGAGGTCCAGCCGCAGGATTTGATAGCCGCCGCGATCTCACGAATCGAGACGTTCAACCCCCGTATCAATGCAGTGATCCACAAGCTGTACGACCGGGCCAACGCCGCCGCCACAGATCTTCCGGAAGGGCCTCTCCGGGGTGTGCCCTTCCTCATCAAGGACCTTCTCGCGCACATGAACGGCGTCCCGACGACCGGCGGCAGTCGTTACTTGCGAGACTTCGTTCCCGATCACGACACAGAGTTGATCTCGAGGTATCGGGCGGCCGGTCTCGTTTTCCTCGGGAAGACCAGCCTGCCGGAGTTCGGATTGATGGGCGTGACTGAGCCCGACCTATGGGGAACGACTCACAATCCTTGGGACCTAGCGAGAACGCCGGGCGGATCGAGCGGCGGGGCCGCGGCAGCCGTCGCCGCCAGGTTCGTTCCGGCCGCCCATGCAGCCGACGGTGGCGGGTCGATTCGGATTCCGGCTTCTGCCTGCGGTTTGTTCGGATTGAAGCCAAGCCGTGGCCGGGTTCCCCTCGGGCCGGTACTGGGAGACTCCTGGATGGGCCTGGTTCAGGAGCATGCCATCACCAGAACCGTCCGAGATTCGGCGGCCCTACTCGATGCCGTCGACGGTTCCGACGTCGGCGCACCGTACGCCGCCCCTCCGAAAAGCCGCCCGTTCGCCGAAGAGGTTCGAACCGACCCGCCCAAACTTCGGATCGCGTTCACCGATCGGGCCCTGTTCGGCAATGACAGCCACCCAGATTGCACCGCAGCCGTTCGGGACGCGGCGAACCTGCTCGAAGGACTCGGGCACGATGTGACCGAAGCGACGCCGGACTATGACAAGCGGGGGCTGACTCTTGCCTATCTCCGCATCGTCGCTTCCTCTGTCGCCGCCGACCTCTCTCACTACGAGCAGGCCACCGGCCGCAAGCCGACACCCGATCAATTCGAGATCGAGACCTGGATGATGGCGCTCATCGGCCGCAAGACGCCTGCCTCAGTCCTGGCGTCGGATCTCGCTCTGATCGGACGCGCCACCCGGGGTATCGGCAGGTTCTTCGAGAACTACGACCTGCTGCTCACCCCGACGCTGGCTCATCCCCCTGTACTGATAGGTGAACTCGCCACGAGTCAGTCCGACCGCAACGCAATGAAGGCGCTGATGAAACTTCCGGTGCGCAAGCTCCTCGACAAGGCCCTCGACCAGTTGGCGTCGGAGGCCCTGAACGCAACGCCGAACACGATGCTCTTCAACGAGACCGGCCAGCCGGCAGCCTCGATACCCCTCTTCTGGAACGAAGCCGGATTGCCGATCGGGGTACAGGCCGTGGCCGGGTTCGGACGTGAGGACCTCTTGTTCCGAGTCGCCGGACAGCTCGAGCGGGCCCGTCCATGGGCAGATCGGCTGCCACCGGGGTTCGGACGGCCGTAGCCGCCGCTGGATAGGCAACTTTTTCGCGGTCTCTGGCGTAACATGACGGCGCGATGGAGCGCTACGGCGATTACAGGGCAGAGATAGAGACTCGGGCGTGTGGCGCCCCGAAGTACCGCGTGACGGTCAGTCTCGGGGGAAAGAACGTCGGCACCGATTACGCAGCCACAGAGCGACAAGCGGAGCAACTGGCCGTTCAGATGATCCGCCGCCATCAGCAACTCCACCGTCCGAGCTATCAGACCGTCATCAGCGCCAACGGCTGATCGAGTCCATTCGCAGCCGGCTCCTACGAACCGGCGATTCCTCCGATGGCTTGCAGAACTTCGTCGATGTCGGCATGGTCGCCGGCGAAATCCTCGTAGTCGGAGTACCCGACCACATCTCCGGGACCGATCACAAGCGTCGCTCCGAGCTGAAACGGACGGCGGCCCGACTTCTGCTGACGGTGACCCTTCCTGGCCGTCCTTGCCGCGGCGATCCAGGCCGCAGGAGAGACCATCGCCCCAAGGCCGAGTTTCCGGGTTCCGGCGATCTCAGCGGCCGTCCCATCCTCATCGAGCAACACCGGGAACGGAACCCGTTCGTCTTCGATGAATGCTGCGGCGTAGCGTCGACCGCCGGTGCCGATGGCGGTGACTCCGGCACCTGTTGCCAGGATCTCTTCGTATCTGTCGCGGACCTGACCGGCCCGCTCACGGCAAGTCAGTCAGCCGAAGTGGCGCAGGAACAGAATGACCTGCGGGCGATCGGTCCACAGATCTCCCAAGCGGTGCTCGTCTCCGTCGGGATCCACGAGGACCTGCTCGGCCAGTGCCTTGATGTCAATCTTCATGGCAGCGAGTGTGGTCGGTCTGGCAACCTAGCGAGAATCCGGGGATGTCGACGGTTCGTAGGTTCATTCGTCGTAATCGACGTCGGCACCGCCGCTGGTGTCGATCCGTGACCGATCGGGGTCTCCGACAACCGTCAGATGAGCACCGCCCGATGCCTCGCCTTCGACGGACTCAGTGGCGAACACCCGGACATCGGCTCCCCCGCTG
>JBLYYS010000309.1:0-10517 GCA_048550235.1 Acidimicrobiia bacterium
ATTGCCCATTGCCCATTGCCCATTGGCTCAGCGCTACCTACTACCTACTACCCACTACCTAATACCTACTACCCAGAACCTGAACCCAGCTCACGCGTCGTCCGCCGTCGCCCGTCAACCACCTCCAGCGCGGCCACCAACTAATCTCGCAGCGAGATGCAACACGCCATGTTTCGGTTCTTGTCGGAGATGAAGGCCTTCGCTGGAGTCCGTCCTGCCGACATCGCCGATCTGATCGAGGACACCGCCGAGGCCGTCGCCGTAGGGGGAGACGTGGTGACTCCTCCGGGTCCGATCGCGGTCATGTTTGGAGGTTTGCGCATCACCGATCCAGACGGTCGGAGCGTTGATGTGATCGGCGCCGGGGACTTCTGGGTACCGGCCCCCAGCCAAACTGCCACTGCTTCATCGGCCACCAACTATCTCCTGCTACCCGACCGAGCCGTGGATCTCGCATGGGAGGGCGAGGCCGGTAGGGCAGTGCTGTCCGGGCGCCAGGAGACTGCGGGCGACGAGTTGCATCTCATCTCCCGTCTGGTTTCGGATGTGATGGATGCGCCGCTGGTAGTCGGCGGACACACCGCCGCCCAGGCCGTGGCCGAAGCTATGACGCTAGAGGGGGCGACGTCTGCTCTTGTGACTGTCGGCGATCGGCTCGGCATCGTCACAGATCAGGATTTCCGCGCCAGGATGGTTGCCGTCGGCCGGGATTCATCCGGGCCCGTCAGAGATATTGCGACCTTCCCGGTTACAACCATCGAGGCCGACGATCGGCTCCTGACCGCACTCGAGGTGATGGTCGATCGAGGGATCAAGCACCTTCCTGTGTTGTCCAACGGCCGTCCGGTTGGTGTTATTGCCGATAGCGATCTCTTCGGCACAATCGATGAGAGCCCATTTGCGATTCGAAGTGCCATCAGGGGAGCCCGAGACGCTGCCGCGCTTGCCGATGTCTACTCAACGATGCCGAAGGTAGTGCAACGGCTCCTTGACGAAGGCATGGAGGGCATGGCGATCTCGCGCTTGCTGGCCAACTTCGCCGAAGCGGCGACGAACCGAGCCATCGAATGGATCACCTCAGAAATCGGCCCCGGTCCGGCACCTTTCACTTGGGTGTCGTTCGGGAGCCTGGCGCGGCGGGAACCGGCATTGCTTCCGGATCAGGACCACGCCCTCGTCATCACCGATGGGTATGGCGCTGATCCTTGGTTCGAGAAGCTGGCGGCCGGAGTGACCAACGTAATGGAACAGGTGGGCTATCCGCGCTGCAACGGCGGTGTGATGGCCTCCGAGCCCGACTGGCGGGGCGAGGAGAGCGAGTGGGTCCAACGATGGAACAGCTACCTTCTCGACTCCAGTCCCATTCACCTACTTGAATCGCAGATCGTATTCGACAGCAGGGTCATCCATGGGGATGCAGAAATGGCCGCTTCTTTTGTGGACCTTCGGGCCCGGGCGCGCGATGCCGGTCCGTTCCTGGTCCGGCTTGCGAAACACGCTCTCGACTTTCGCCCTCCGCTCGGGTTCATGGGCCGACTTCAGACGGATCGGGGAGGGGAGCATGCCGGAACCTTCGACCTGAAGGCGGGAGCCATACTCCCGATCGTGCAGTTCGCCCGCATCCACGCCCTGGCGATAGACGCACCGGTCGTCGAGACCGTGGAGCGGTTGGAGGCCGCCGCTGCGTCCGGAGAGGTATCAGATGAGCTCTCTTCGATGCTGATAGAGGGGTACGAGCTCGCCACCACAATCCGATTGGAACATCAGGTGGCTCGCTGGCAAAACGGTGACCCTCCAGACAACCGGATTGATCCCGACGAGTTGACGAGCTGGCGGCGGATGGGTCTGCGCGAGGTCTTCAAGGCCATCAAATCTGCCCAGGAAGCTCTCTCGCTCAACTTCCAGACCGGTCTTGTGTCATGATGTCGACGCAGAGGACAACGCAGTAGACGACCCGGTACCAGAGGAGGACGCTGGATGGACCGGAGAGGTCAGCGACTGGCCGCCGTATTCGCATTTGGCGCGCTTGCTTTCAACTACCCGTTGATGACGTTGTTGTCCTCTGACGACACTCTTCTGGGTATCCCGGTGCTCTACCTCTACCTGTTCAGCCTTTGGGCGCTGATCATCGGAGCAATGGCCCTCATCATCGAGCGGCGGAACTGAGCCGTGTTCGGCTGGGTCATTGTCATTTCCGCGTTGGGCTACATAGGTCTGTTGTTCTGGGTCGCCCGGTTTGCCGATCGCCGGGCGGAACGCGGCCGCAGTGTGATCGCCAACCCGTATGTGTACTCGTTGTCGCTGGCCGTCTACTGCACGGCATGGACCTTCTATGGGAGCGTTGGCCGGGCGGCGTCGAGCGGGATCGATTTCCTCCCTGTGTACCTCGGGCCGACCCTGATGGCCGGGTTGTGGTGGGTGGTGTTCCGCAAGATCATCCGGATCAGCCGGCAGAACTCGATTACGTCGATTGCCGACTTCATCTCATCGCGATACGGCAAGGGAATCGCCCTTGGGATGATCGTGACCGGCATTGCGGCCGTCGGGATCGTGCCGTACGTTGCCCTACAGCTTGACGGTATCGCCACCAGCTTCTCACTGCTGTGGCACTACCCAGACATAACTGCCACCTCGGCCGAACTGACAGACGCATTCGGCGGTACCGCCTTCTGGGTTGCCCTGTTGCTGGCAACATTCGCCATCCTGTTCGGGACGCGGCATCTGGATGTGACCGAACACCACGAAGGGCTCGTCGCAGCTATTGCCTTCGAGTCGGTGGTCAAGCTGTTCGCCTTCCTGGCCGTCGGGATCTTCGTCACCTGGGGCTTGTTCTCCGGACCCGGCGACATCTTCTCGAGGGCTGCCGCCGACCCGGACATCTCCTCGCTTCTGAGCTTCCACGGCGGGGTTGAGGAATACTGGGATTGGGGCTGGCTGATGGTGCTATCCGCATTGGCAATCATGTTCCTGCCCCGGCAATTCCAGATGGCGGTCGTCGAGAACACCGATGAGAGTCACCTGAACAAGGCGATCTGGCTGTTTCCGCTCTACCTCCTCGTTATCAACTTGTTCGTCTTGCCGATCGCCGTCGCCGGTCGGCTCACCTTCGTCGAAGGGTCGGTAGACACAGACAATCTCGTGTTGCTATTGCCGATGGCCGACGGTCAGCGTCTCCTGGCTCTGGTTGTCTTCATCGGCGGTCTTTCGGCAGCGGCTTCAATGGTGATCGTGGCGACGGTTGCTTTGGCAACCATGGTGTCGAACGACGTCGTGATCCCGCTCCTGTTGAAGGTGCGAGCACTGCGCCTGGCTGAACGGGGCGATGTGTCTTCGCTGGTGCTCGGAACCCGCCGGGTCACGATCCTTTCGGTAGTGCTGTTCGGCTACCTGTATTTCCGACTGACTGAAGGGGCGCTGCCGCTGGTCTCCGTGGGCCTCATCTCGTTCGCGGCCATCGCCCAACTCGCTCCCTCGATCCTGGGCGGTATCTACTGGAAGCCCGGTAACCGGAAAGGAGCCATCGCAGGAATGGTGGCCGGATTCATAGTCTGGGCGTACGCGCTGGCGGTCCCGACACTGGCTGAATCTGGTCTCATGTCGGATTCGTTCGTCGAGAACGGTCCGTTTGGGATCGAGGTCTTGCGTCCGTTCGCTCTGCTGGGATTGGAAGGATTCGATCCGATCACCAACGGATTGTTCTGGAGTCTGCTGATCAATGCAGGTTTGTTCATGATCGTTTCCATCTTCACCGAACAGACACCCATCGAACAGCGGCAGGCGTCGATCTTCGTGGATGTGTTCAAAGGAGCGAGCGAGCGCACCCAAGCGTCACTGTGGCGCGGTACGGGATCACTCGAGGAGCTGCGCTCCATCCTGGCCAGAGTGCTGGGAACCGAGCGAGCCGACGCCCTACTGATGCGCTACGCGGCGACGAGAGGCATCGCGGAGTCGGCGGATCTGCAAGCCGATTCGGACCTGATCTTGTTCGTTGAGCAAAGGCTCGCCGGCGCCGTTGGCGCGGTCTCGGCCAGAGCCTTGGTTTCGTCGGCCGTTGAGGAAGCTGCTCTCAGTCGTGACGAGGTGCTCGGGGTGCTCGACGAGACCTCCAGGGTGCTGGCCTACAGCCGGCAACTGGAGGACAAGCAGCGCGAACTAGAGCATGCAACAGCCGAGCTGCGGGATGCCAACGAGCAACTGCTCGAACTCGATCGAATGAAAGACGACTTCATGTCGGCCGTCACCCATGAGTTGAGGACGCCACTGACGTCGATTCGAGCGTTCACCGAGATCCTGAGCGACAATCCCGATCTCGAACTGGATGAGCGGGAGCGTTTCCTCGACATAATTCAGAAGGAGTCCGAGCGCCTCACGCGGCATATCAACCAGGTGCTCGACTTCGCCAAGATCGAATCCGGCACACTGGAGTGGAGAATGGAGATCCAGCCGGTGGGCGCCGCCGTCGAGGAGTCGCTCCGCCGTATGAGTGAACTGCTTCGCAGGCGCAACGTCGAGGTTGTCACCGACCTGGAGCGTTCTGAACTCGTTGCTGATTTTGATCGGGATCGACTGATTCAGGTTGTCATCAACCTCATCTCCAATGCCGCCAAGTTCTCCGACCCTGGTGACCCGCGGGTATGGGTCGTGCTGGAACGATCCGGCCAAGAGGCGTTGGTTTCAGTCCGGGACAATGGTCCCGGAGTGCCGCCCGAACATCGCGAAGTGATATTCGAGAAATTCCAGCAAGTCACGGACGTCGATGCAGGTAAACCAAGGGGCACGGGCCTGGGCCTGCCGATATCGCGCGAGATAATCGACCAGATGGGCGGCAGGTTGTGGATCGAAACTGGTGTCGGACCGGGCGCGGTCTTCTGTTTCGCTCTACCGTTGGCTCCTACGCCGCCGACATCGGGAGGAGGTGACGGAGTTGAGCGTCCGAGTGCTGATAGTTGACGACGAGCCGAACATCGTCGTCTCGCTCGAGTTCTTGATGCAGCAAGAGGGCTACGAGGTGGCTGTGGCCGCCGACGGTGAGGAAGCGCTCGCAGCGCTGGCCTCGTTTGACCCGGAGTTGGTGCTGCTCGACGTCATGATGCCCAAACTGAACGGGTTCGAGGTGTTGCAGCGGATCCGCACCGACTCGGATCTGCCCAATCCGGCAGTGATCATGTTGACTGCGCGTGGCCGGGAAGCGGAAGCCGAGAAGGGCCGCGCTTTGGGAGCGGATCGATACATAACCAAGCCGTTTTCGACTCAGGATCTCGTGACGGTTGTGCACGAGGTTCTCGACGCTCGATGAGTGGCCGCCGGTTCGAGTCGACGGTCGCCGGAGTCGGCGCGGTAGCCACCGCCGTTGGCTTCGTCGCCGCCACCTTGATTCTCTGGCTCGGGCTTGGCTTCTCAGGCAGGGCCGTATTCGCCGAAGCGCTCAACGTCCTGATCCCGGTGGGGTTGGCTCTGACCGCGGCCGGTGGGCTGCTGGCCGGCCGGTTCTTTCGCTCCTTCATGGTCGCGACCCGGCGGATGACCGAAGAAGTGGACTTGATCGCCTCGGTGAACCCTGCCCACCGACTTGACCCGACCGGTCCAGCTCATCTGCGCAAGCTCGGATGGTCGGTCAACCGGCTGGCTACCCGACTGTGGGAGAGTCTCGAAGAGCAGGAGGCGGCGGTCGAGGCGGGGCGGCAGGCTGTCGAACACGAAAAGGAGCGGCTGGCGGCGCTGATGTCCGACCTCGCCCAGGGGGTGGTCGTGTGCAACCTCGACGGCCAAATCCTGCTCTACAACGCAGAAGCGCGACATCTGCTGGCCGACGACGATGCCGACTACGTGGGCCTCGGCCGCTCTGTGTTCGCCTTTCTAGACCGCAATGTTGCACTCAACGCGCTCCATCATCTGCAACTCCGAGCCGAACGGGGCTCAAAGGTTCGACCCCAGCGTTTCATTGCCACAGTTCCGGGTGGCCAGGTCCTGCGTATGACGATGGTCGCCGTCCGCAGTTCCGACGGCGACTTCACGGGGTTTGTCCTGACGATGGAAGACGTGACGGAGGAGCGGGCCGCACGGGGGACACGCGACCTGTTGCTGCGCTCACTGACGCACGATTCGCGCCGATCGGTGGCGGGGATCCGAGCTGCAATCGAGACGATTCGAGCTTATCCAGATATGTCGGATGGCGAGATCGATCGATTCCACACCGTCATCGCCGATGAAGCGGAGCGTCTTTCGGGTCGGATAAACGAGGTTTCCGCTGAGCACACCGGCACGCTGGAGTCGGCATGGGAACTCGACGACATGCTGGGTGACGACCTGGTGCTGGCACTGGCCAATCGGGTCGAGAATTCGACCGGAATCGACGTGGTCACCGACGTGAAATCGGATTCGCTGTGGGTGAAAGTCGATGGACTCGGCTTGGTTGACAAGCTCAGTTCCTTGACCGGGCAGATTGTCGAGTTGTCGGCAGCCGGATCGATGAGTATCGGGGTGCAGGAGTCGGGCCGTTTCGTGGTGATTGACATGAGCTGGCCGAATGCTGACGTGACCGAGATGGCGATATCGGACTGCATCCGGCAAACCTCGGAGTCCCAGGAGGATCTCGAATCTCTGGTCGATCGCCACGGTGGTGAGGTGTGGTGCGAGTTCGATCCGACCAAGAGGCCGTTCCTACGGTTGCTGCTACCGAAGGCCGTCGCCGTGCCGGCGCTGGCGGTGAGGATTCTCGACGAAGGCCGTCCGGAGTTTTACGACTTCGATCTCTTCGAGCAGCGAGACACTCCAGACAGGCTGGATGATCGACCCTTGCGAAGCCTGGTCTGTACCGTTTTCGATACTGAGACGACCGGCCTCAATCCGAGTGAAGGTGATGAGGTGATTTCGATCGGAGCGGTGCGAATCCTCAATGGGAAGGTACTCCGGCACGAGTCGTTCGATCAGTTGATTGATCCCCGTAGGTCGATACCTGCCGCTTCGTATGAGATCCACAAGATCTCGGCAGAAGTGCTGGCCGGCCAGCCGACCATCGACGCAGTCCTGCCCCGCTTCTCTCGTTTCGTCGAGGACACCGTGCTGGTCGGGCACAACGTGGCCTTCGACTTGAAGTTCCTTCAGCTCAAGGAAGAGACGACCGGTGTGGTGTTTCGCAATCCGGTTCTAGACACTCTGCTGCTGGCTGCTTTGATTTATCCAGATTCCGAAGTGCACAGCCTCGAGGCACTCGCTCGATTGGTCGGTGTGGAGGTGACGGGTAGGCACACGTCGCTGGGTGATGCCTTGGTGACCGCCGAGTTGTTCCTACAGCTGATCCCGCTCCTCGAAGAGCGCGGCCTGGAGACGTTCGGGCAGGTGCAAGCGGCGGAGAAGGAGACCTTCTACGCCAGGCTGGAGTATTGAGATTCGCGGGTCGCGAGTGGCTGGTCGCGGGACTGGGCATTGCGAGTGGGTCGAGCGCCGGGAGGCGTTTGATCACAGGGCGTGGAGAGGATCTCGCTGCAGATGTACAGGCGTGCTCTTCCTTGTTCTAGCAACTAGCGACTCGCTACCCGCGACCCGATACTCGTCCCTACCTGATCTCTCGCGTCGCCATCAACTCGCGCCCGCCCAGGAACACAGTATTCAATGCGCCGGCACCGGTGATGATCAGGCCGAAGGCCGGTTGACACAGAACACCCTCGTCCAGAGTGCATTCCGATGTCTGAGTCACCATCAGCCACAACACCAGCAGGAGAGCGACGGCTCCTCCGATAGTTGGCAGCCAGCGGTACAGGGTGAACCTGGTGGAGAGAACGCCCACCAGGCCGACTGCGGCGCCCCACAACGAGATCATTCCCCAGTTGTCCAGGCCATAGACGGGGCCGGCGACGGTGTTCCACCAGCGCAGCATCGAGCCGATCAGGACGACGAGAAGGCTGACAAGCAACCAGATCTGGGTGGGCCCGTACCAGGGGAAACCGGGGCGACGCCGCTTGGGACCCGTTGCGGATTCTGACATGGGGACATCCTCACCGCCTGGAGCCGTTTCGGCAAACCGTTTGCGATGAGTGGTTCAGCACCCGCACCCGACCGTTTACCGCCCCAAACCGACCGGTCGTCGGCCCTTCATGGTGCTGGCAGGGTGGGTTTCGTAGCATGTCAACTGGAAGGGTGCGTCCTCGCACGGAGTTGTGTCCGCTCAACGGACAGCAGGAAGGAGCCTTTGTGTCAGACAGCAGCCGTCAGGCCATCGAAAACCTCAGCACAGAGGATCGGGTCTTCCCGCCATCCGATGAATTCGCTGCTCAAGCCAACGCCAAGTCAGGTATTCACGAGCAGGCCGAAGAAGACTGGCTCGGTTTTTGGGAGCAACAAGCGCGCAGCCGAATCACCTGGTTCAAGGAGCCGACAGAGGTACTCGACGATTCCAATCCGCCGTTCTTCAAGTGGTTCAAAGACGGCGAACTGAACGTCACCTACAACTGCCTCGACCGGCACCTGGACACCCTCGGTGACAAGGTCGCCTACCACTGGATCGGTGAGCCGGGCGACACGCGCACTTTCACCTTCCGCGAGCTCTACGAAGAGGTGAATCGCTTCGCCAACGGCCTCGCCGAACTCGGTGTCGCAAAGGGCGACAGGGTTGCCATCTACATGGGAATGATCCCCGAACTACCTATCGCCATGCTGGCGTGTGCGCGCATAGGAGCTCCCCACTCCGTCGTGTTCGGTGGATTCTCCTCCGATGCCCTGGCCGATCGTATTCAGGACGCCGAAGCCAAGGTCGTGATCACCCAGGATGGGGCATGGCGTCGGGGCAGTGTTGTTGCTCTCAAGGCCAACGCCGACGTTTCCGTCGCACAGTGTCCGACGATCGAGCATGTCGTTACGGTCAAACGCACCGACAACGAGGTAACGATGACCGAGGGTCGGGACGTCTGGTATCACGACCTAGTCGAAGGCAAGTCGACCGAATTCGAAGCCGCGGTGATGAATGCCGAGGACCTGCTGTACATCCTCTATACCTCGGGAACCACCGGGAAGCCGAAGGGTATCGTCCACACTCAGGCCGGATATCTCACGGGCGTTACCACCACCCACAACATGGTGTTCGACATCAAACCGGACGATGTCTACTGGTGCGCGGCCGACATCGGGTGGGTCACCGGGCACTCATACATCGTCTACGGCCCGCTTGCCAACGGCTCGACGGGAGTCATGTATGAAGGGGCACCCGACTGGCCCGGCAAGGACCGGCTGTGGCAGATAATCGAGGACTACAGGGTCACGATCTTCTACACAGCCCCTACCGCGATTCGTGCCTTCATGAAATGGGGGGATGAGTTCCCCGCGGGACACGATCTGACCTCGTTGCGAATACTGGGTACGGTCGGCGAGCCAATCAATCCTGAAGCATGGATGTGGTACCACGAGCACATCGGGGGAAGCAGCAGGCCAATTGTTGACACCTGGTGGCAGACCGAGACCGGGGCGATCATGATCACCCCACTCCCCGGTGCGGTAGCTACCAAACCGGGTTCGGCGACGCTGGCTTTCCCGGGTATCGACGCCGATGTCATCGACGAGGAAGGCAACTCGGTGCCGTTGGGCGGCGGCGGCTTCCTGGCGATCAGGCGGCCGTGGCCCTCCATGCTCCGGACGATCTACGGTGACCCGGATCGCTATGTCCAGACGTACTGGTCACGGATGGAGGGCGTCTACTTCCCGGGCGACGGTGCCAAACGTGACGACGATGGCTATTTCTGGCTGCTCGGCCGTGTGGACGACGTCATGCTGGTGGCCGGTCATAACATCTCCACGACCGAAGTTGAATCGGCGTTGGTGTCCCATCGGGCCGTAGCCGAGGCTGCGGTGGTGGGTCGCAAGGACGAGTTGACGGGCCAAGCGATTGCCGCCTTCGTAACGCTGCGGGCGGGCGAGGTCGGCGATGACAAGCTCCTGCATGAGCTTCGCGACCACGTCGCCAACTCCATCGGACCGATCGCCAAGCCGAAGAGCATCGTCTTCACCGACGACCTGCCGAAGACCCGGTCGGGAAAGATCATGCGGCGACTTCTCAAGGACATTTCCGAGGAGCGGCAACTCGGCGACGTGACGACGCTGGCAAACGCCGATGTCGTGCAGGCGCTGGCGGCGATGTCGCAGGCATCCGCAGGTGATGAGTAGGAAGAATGGCACCGTAGGTGCTGTGGTTCGAGCGGGTAGGTAGGGCCTTGATTGCGACGGAGAGCAACGGCAAGCCCCGAGCTATCGGAAGCCGTGATGGCTTAGGTCCATTTGCCGAACACCACCCTGCCATGTCCGCCGGGCATTTGAGTTGATCTAGGAGGCAACGTGAGTTACCAGGAGATGTACGACCGATCACTGCGCGACCCGGCCGGGTTCTGGGCTGAAGCGGCCGAAGGCATCGACTGGTACGAGCGGTGGAACACCGTGCTCGATGACTCACAGCCCCCCTTCTTCAGGTGGTTCTCGGGTGGCTCGCTGAACACCTCCTACAACGCGCTTGACCGGCATGTCGACGCCGGACG
>JBLYYS010000310.1:0-6244 GCA_048550235.1 Acidimicrobiia bacterium
CAGAAGCACCGACCGCTACACCCACGGACTATGAATGCCCGGACCACCAGTACCATGGAAGCGTGCCCGAGATTCTTCACGCTCAGCTTGCTTCCGACGTCGGCGAGACCGGCGGAGTAGTCATGCTGGTCGGCGCTCCCGACACCGGTAAATCGACGCTGGCTCGTCAGATCATGGCCAAAGGGGTCGAGGCCGGTCGCTCCGTCGCCTATGTCGATGCCGACGTGGGGCAGAGCACCGTCGGCCCGCCATCATGCGTTGGTTTGCGCTGGATCAACACGGAAGCCGACCTCAACGATCTCTCGACCGCCGACGACATGCGGTTTGTTGGATCAACCACCCCCGAGCGTCTCGTGCTGCAACAGGTCCTCGCAACCGCAACCCTGGTGGATGTCGCCAGACGCTCGGCCGACCTGGTTGTGATCGACACCACTGGAGCCATCTCAGGGGTCATCGGGCAGACTCTCAAGTTCCACAAGATGGAGTTGTGCCGGCCGGAACTCGTGGTAGCCCTGCAACGAGGCGCCGAGATGGAACCGATCATCGGCATGCTGCGACGCTTTTTTGCTGCCCGTGTAGAAGCACTCCCAGTCCATCCAAACGTTGCACCCGTGTCACCTGACGAACGCTCGGAACGTCGCCGCGCCGGGTTCGCGGTCGCTTTCCAGGATCCGCTGGAACGGTGGCGAGTTCGGCCGACCGTCTTTGCTCCGACGATCTCTGCAGGGCTCGATTTGGCCCGCCTCGACGGCATGCTGGTCGGGGTTCAAGATGGCGAAGGCCACTGCCTCGGACTAGGTGTTCTCGAGTATGACGAGGGGGTACTGCGAGTCATCACCAACTGTGGTGAGGGCATGCAAGGCCTGCGCCTCGGATCGCTTCGAATCGACCTCGATGACCACCGGGCAGAGCGTGTCAACCTCCGGGAAGTGATGTTCGGACTCGACCGCTGAATCCGTTCAAGTCCTCGCCAGAACTGCCGATATCAATTCGGACAGAGGCGGACAGATCAACCCATGATTCGGCGGATAATCTTTGTTTGGCTACTGCTGGCGGTAGCTTTCGGGGCATCAGCGAACATCGCAGGCGCCTCTTCTTCCGATGAATCCTCAATGGTCGCAAAGATCAACGCTGAGCGGACCGCAGCAGGTCTGAACACGCTCCAGGTCCATTCTGATCTCACCGCCGGAGCGCGTGCATGGACCGCCGTGATGATTTCAGACGGGGCCATCTCTCACAATCCCAACCTCGCCGGAGTCACTACAGGTTGGTCAAGCCTTGGCGAGAATGTCGGAGTCGGACCCAATGTGGATCGCCTCCACACCGCCTTCATGAACTCATCCGGGCATCGAGCCAACATCCTCGGCAACTTCAACTACATAGGCGTCGGCGCCGACCGGGCACCCGACGGAAACCTCTACATCACCGTCGTGTTCATGCTCAAGGGATCGATTACCACCACAACCACCGCCCCACCAACCACGACCACAACTGCTCCCCCGACAACGACAACGGTTCCCACGACGACACCAACCACGGTCCCGGCCACTACTCCGACAACCGTCGCCCCGCCGGCGCCCACCACGACGACGGTCCCCACCGCCACCCGATCGCCCCGCACAACGGTTACTCATCCGCCTATTGCCAGTGCAGCACCCACGCCATTCTTCGACACGGCCGTCGCGGCAGGACATCTGTCAATCGACCACAGAGCGATCTACCCGTGCACCGAGGGCATGATCAAGGCGCCCACCACCCGCCGCTTCTGCGTCGTATGACCTTGCCACTGATAGCTGATAGCTGATAGCTGATAGCTGAATTTGCATCGCCCAAGGAACCCGGCCGGTTGCTCCCCGCACTTCCCCTACAGGTTGCTAGACGGCCAATGCACCTTGGGCGTTGCACTTCGAACCTACGAAGTAATGGCCGCCGAGTCAACCCCCACGGATCGTGGGATTTTGCCTACCTTGCCGCCGCTTTCGCAACGTTATCTAACATCAGATATTGTCTGTTCGGCGTGCAGCCGCTGTTATCCACAGAATCCACAGGTTTCCACAGGGTCTTGTGCACAAGGGGTTGTCGACAAGTTTCTCAAGACGTTTTTTCGCGATACACACGATCCTGACCGACCCATGGCGGGAAAGCCGACCACCTTCAGAATCGCGGATTCGCTAGGGGGTAATCCCGTCATAGAGCTCAAAGAACCGGTTGGCTGTGGCATCCCATGAGAAACGGTCGGCGTGCTCGATCCCGCCCTTGCCGAGCCGTACGGCCAGTTCTGAATCCAGCAACACCGCCCCCGCGGCCTCGGCATAATCCGCCGGATCCCATCCATCGATCAGAAACCCCGACTGTCCATCCGCCACCGCGTAGGCAAGTCCACCCACCCGCGCCGCCACCACCGGCAATCCTGATGCCTGGGCCTCCACCGCCACCAGTCCGAACGACTCGCTGCGAGATGGGACCAGCAACACATCCGCCGCCCGGTAATACCGGGCCAGGACAGAGTGCTCCACCGGTTGTAGGAACGAAACAACCTCGGTAACGCCTGCTCTGTCCGCCACCTCCCGGGCATTCTGCAGCTCATCGCTTCCAGACGGTCCGCTGGGCCCGCCGATTACCACCAGGCGGGCGGTCGGATGCTGCCGACTAAGTAGCGCAAAAGCCTCCACGGCCACATCTATGCCCTTGAGGGGCTGCACTCTTCCAACAAACAGAACCAACGGATCATCTTCTGGTAGGCCCAGCTCGGCCCGCTGAAGGCGGCGATCGCCGGGCGAGAACACATCGTGGTTCACTCCCGGAGGAGAGATACACAGCCGGGTGGGATCGGCCCCGTAATGCTGAAGCAGATCCTCGGCCTCGACCGGCGTTGATGCGATCACGCAATCCGATCCAGCCAGAACGTCGTGCTCGGCGGCGATCCGCAGCAGGCTCTCCGGCGGTTCATCGTTTCGGCGCGAGACGTCCTTGACCCTGCCCAGCGTGTGGAAGGAGTTGGCCAGGGGCAGACCGAGTTTCCGTTTCAGCAGAAGACCGGCCCAGCCCGACAACCAGTAGTGCGAGTGAAGCAAGTCGTAGCCGTTGTCGAACTCGGCGACTGCAGCTGCGAAATCTGGAAGGTGGGAAGCGCTGGCGACTTTGGGGAGCTGCTGATGTGGACCGGCAGTGACGTGAACAACGCGATACCCGCCGGGCGCTTCGACAATACCCAGGTCCGTCTCCCCGGTTCGACGGGTGAACACGTCAACCTCCACGCCTCTGGACACCATCATCGACGCCAGCTCGTCGATATAGACGTTCATGCCTCCGGCATCACCCGACCCCGGTGAGATGAGCGGACAGGTGTGGTAGCTGAGGAAGGCGACCTTCGAGATCATCGGTTGCCCACGATGTCATAGAGGGGACGCTCGGTCGCTCCGAGCCGGAACTTGTAGGTCTCGTCACCCTTCAGGAAATCGAACACCGAACACCCTTCGGCGATCGCACGCTCAATCATCATTCCGAGCATGACCTGCCCGGGTGAGATGTGACCCAGGTCCGGGTCGAAAGCCGAGTTGTACAGGAAGTACCCGTCCTCGTCGCGGTAGCCGAACGAGGCCGCGGCCACCCGACCGTCAAAACCGATCAGGGCCTCAATGCCCCAGCCGGGCAGCGAAAGCAGAGCCCTGAAGTACCGGCCCATTGGGGCTGTCATGAACGAGCCTTTGTCCCCCCCGGAGCGGCGATGAAGCCAAACGAACTGATCGAAGTACTCTCCGGCGTCGCCGACGTGAACTAGTTCCAGCGACCCGATCTCCGCCTCGTAGCGGCGACGCTTGCGCCGCAGCTCGTGCCGCTCGCGCTTGCCGATGGACGCAAGATACTCATCGAAGGAAGCGGGCAAAGTCAGGACCGCAGCAACATCCCCTGGCGCAACCACCACTTCCCAGCCTCGTTTCCTGGCCCCATCGGCGAGAGCCATAGCGGCCGGTTCCGGCAGCGAATCGAAGGCCAGGCGCGCAACCGCGGGCAACGAATCCAGAATCTCTCCAAAGAGGCCTCCGGCTCCTCCCCCCAACGGCGTCCGGTAGTCGACCAGATCGCGGTGACCAACGGGGCGAACTCCGTCGTCGACAACCTCGAGGCAAACCAACGAATCGGCTGATTCCGCGATAACGAGCTCCCCACTCGTATCGCCCCATGTCTCCCAGATCGTCGATAGGAATCCGGACGTTGCGAAGGGACCCGTGGCTTCGGCCAAAGCCGGGAGCTCGAATCCCGGGCTGCTCCAATCCTGATGGTGTCTCATGTGACCAACCGCAATACCGGCTCCATGTGCCCCACAGGAAGACCGCCGCCGAGCACCGGCGGCCGGGCCGTTGAGGCCAAGGAATCTCGTGCCGATCCAGGCAGCAGGCCCAACTGGTCCAGCGCCGAAACCATTCCGACCCCCGCTCCACGCTTGGCGCCATCCCACACCTTGACCACAACCCCCATTTGATTCCGAACTGCCACGCCGAGCAGACCCTCCGCGCCTCGTTTCGACGCCGCGTCAATCGACCTGGCAATGGCTGCGTCGGCGCCGTCTAGTCCCGACGCCAGCATTGGAAACCTGTGCATAGCAGTCCATATGTCCCGGAATCGCGGCTCAGAGGCGAAACGCGCAAAGGCCCTCGCTAGGCCTAGCGTCGAGATCTGAAATACGGGAGCACCACATCCGTCGACTCCGACTGGGGAAGGGTCCTCACCCGTCACCTCGGCGATGAGTTCATGATTTGCCTGCTGAAGTGGGTGGGTTGGATCTACATATGTTTCGAGCGGCCAGCCCTGGGCTGCGCTGGCCCGCAACATCGCCGCGTGTTTCCCGGAACAGTTGTGCCATATCCGTTCGGGCGCCGCCGCCGCCACTCGTCTGGCTGCGGTCGGAGATAGCGGCCAGTCGGGCGGACATCTCAGGAGGGCCTCATCCAGGCCGGCGCCGGCGAGAATCGCCCGGACCGTGGCTATGTGAACCGGATCGCCGCCATGACTCGCCGAGACCACCGCGACATGTTCGGGTGGCAAATCCCCACCGAACCTGAGGGCCGTATAGGTCTGGAAAGGTTTGACCGCAGACCGGGCGAAGAAGCGGCGGTCCACGTCTCCGGAGGTAGCTACAACGTTTCCGCCTCTATCGACCGCAGCCACGGCTCCATCATGGACGGCCTCAACGACTCCCGACCGAACGACGCGGGCGATCATTAGACGATCAGTCGGACAGCAGATCGACGGCGTCGGCGACGCCATCCTTATACCGACGGGTGATCTCACCCTGGATCGTGTCGAAGATCTTCTGGACCGATCGGCGCTGGTCTGAAATCCGTTCTTCGGTTTCGGACAGGAGCACCTGGATCTCGTTCAACTCTTCTTCGCTCAGCTCGGGCATCCGAGTCAGGAAGTCATCGCCGAGTACCTTGTCCACCGGGCGATGCCGTTCCTGGGGCAGATCGGGAGAAAACACAGCCGGTACCCGACCAAGCGGACCGGTCCGTTCACCCGATCCAAGGATCTCGGGAAGTGCTTCGATGAGTGACCTGGTCTCCTCGCCCGAGCGGCGACGGATCTCAAAGGACAGGAGATCCATTCGTCCGTGCAGAAGCCGCCGGTAGTAGGACAACTCCGTTTCGACTTCATCGGTCATCCTTCGCAGATCGCGAAGAGAATCGAGATCGGTGTTCTCGAGTCCATCGAGGAACCCCTCTTCGAGGATCCTGTCGATCCGTCTGCGGTGCTCTACGTTCACCTCACTCCTCTCAGCAATTGCGAGACAACGTCGGATACGGGTTCACCGCGGGCCGCGAACTGCCCCCAGGGTGAATCTGAAAATGCACATGAGGGGCGCCGCCACGAGCGTTGCCGGTATCACCGTTGTAAGCGATCTCCTGGCCGATCGAAACCTGCGCTCCGTCGGTGATTCCCGGAGCATATCCGCTCAGGTGAGCGTAGTAGAAGCTGACCCCATAGTCGGCATGGAGCCAGATGGAGGTACCGCCTAGACCGCCTGAACGCAATCTGATGGTGCCATTGGCGACCGCAACGACCGGGTGACCGTACGCAGCGAATACATCGGTGCCCTTGTGGGTTCTCCCACCCGATCGCGGGAAGCCCCAGTCGTTGATGAAGGAAACCGGAGCCGGCATCGGGCATATGAATCCGGGAGTTGCCTCCGGCGTGACTCCTCCAGCTCCTCCTGAAGCTCTCGCAGCCTTGAGGGCGGCTTCGA
>JBLYYS010000311.1:0-5951 GCA_048550235.1 Acidimicrobiia bacterium
CTCACCACCGTCGAGCCCCGATCGAATCAGCAGTTCTGTGACAACGGCCTGGGCCAGGCCCAGGGTGGATACGTCTTTGAAATCGGTTCCGGACTTGGCGAACGGTGTACGAAGTCCGTCGACGATGGCAACCCGCCGCCCGTCAACGACTCCCGGCCTCTTTTTGGCCATGAGCGCTCCTCGATTCGTTTGTTACTCACCAGTATCGCGCCCATTGTGTTTTCCTGGCAATGCGGCATACCAAAAACAGTGCGCGCGATTGCCAGGAAAATCTGATTTGGGGGGTGGTTGGGTGGGTTTGCTTCGGTAGGTTCGGAAAGACAGAAGACACGGGAGGGTTTCTGATGTCTGTGCTACCTGAGCGGCGATCGTCGCTGCGCGCCTTGTTCGTTCTGTTCGTCGTCGCCGCCATGGTGCTGGCGGTCCTGCCGGCTGGAGCTGCACCGAAGGCCGGCTCGACCCGGTCCTATGCCATCAGCGTGCTATCGAGTCCGGCCCATCTCGTCAGCGGTGGTGACGCCCGCCTGTCCGTGGATGTACCGCCCGGCAATCTCGATCGGGCGCGAGTCCTCGTCAACGGTGACGACGTTACGGATGCTTTCCGGGTCGTACCCGGTACGACCATGCTCGAGGGTGTCGTCGATGGATTGACCGCCGGCGAGAACCTAGTTGAGGTCATGCCGAACGAGCGCGCTCGGGGGGCGGCGTCGTCCCTCGTCCTCACCAACTATCCGATTTCCGGTCCGATGTTCTCGGGCCCGCAACAGGAACCCTTCCTGTGCTCGGATGATGGTGATCGGGCGAACGCCGAACTCGGGCCGGCGGTCGATGATGACTGTGCGACCGAGACCGTCGTTTCGTACAAGTACAGGACGACGACCGGGGGATGGGGCGATTACGACCCAGCCGCGCCGCCCGCGGACGTTGCCAAGACCACCACGATGGACGGCGAAGAAGTCGACTACATCGTTCGTTGGGAACGCGGCACGATCAACAGATTCATCTACTCGATCGCTGTCTTGTCGCCGGATACGCAAGGCGACGATCCCGACCTGTCCGCCTGGAACGGCAAGCTGATCTACTACTTCCAAGGCGGCGTGGCCATCGGCCACTATCAGGGTGATCCAAGTCGCAGCAGGATGCTGTACGACTACGGTCTCGGCCAGGGTTATGCGGTTGTCTACTCGACCGGCACGAAGACCGGCACCCACTACAACCTGGAGTTGGGTGGCGAGACGGCGATCATGGTCAAGGACCGGTTCGTGTCTGCCTACGCGAGTCCCGAGTACACAGTTGGTGTCGGTGGATCCGGCGGCGGGATCCAGCAGTATGTGTACGCGCAGAACCATGCCGGCCTACTCGATGCGGCGATACCGCAGTACTCGTACCCCGACATGGTCACGCAGACCATTCACATCGGTGACTGTGAACTGTTGGAACGGTGGATGGACTTCGAACTGCTCACCGAGGGAGATCTGACCTGGGCGAATTGGGAGAACCGGACCTGGCTCGAAGGCCTCAACGCTTCGAACACCGTGTCAAACGGATTCGGAGCCGTGATGCCGCCCGGATATCCAGCCGGCTCTTCCGAGTGCATCGAAGGTTGGCGGGGGCTTTCTCCGCTGGCATTGAATCCCCACTTCGGTACCGCCCCGGGGATTTCGCCGGCCGACCAGGTCGCCACCGAGTGGTCTCACTATGCCGATCTGATCAACATCTACGGCTATGCGGCCGACGGATATGCGGCCAGCACGTGGGACAACGTCGGCGTGCAGTACGGATTGCAGGCCTTGCTCGATGGGAACATCAGTCCCGCAGAGTTCCTGGACCTCAACGCCAACGCCGGTTCGTGGAAGAACGAGACGGAGATGGTGCAGGAGGGTTGCCCGTTCATCTCGCCGTTGTGTGGGTTGGTCGACCCGACGGTTTCGCCTCCGTTCCCGGGTGTCTGGCCTGATCAGATCGATGTGTGGTCGGCGCGCAACATGGCGTTGTCGCCCGACGGCGGTCTGACGCCGGCCCCGCGCAAGGAAGCCGATCCCGGCGCTATCGATTCCGCCTTCTCGAGCGGGATGGTCAACGTCGGAGCTATCGAGATTCCGATGATCGACTGGCGCAACTACCTGGAGCGCGAGTTGAACATGCACAATTCGCATCAGTCGTTCGCTTCGCGCCAGCGTCTGCTCAACCACGATGGAGATGCCTCCAATCAGGTCATCTGGTTCACGGACGACGGAACGTTCGATCAGACACCGATGGCCTTCGAGGTGATCGACGAGTGGATGGCCAATATCGCGGCCGATCCCAAGCAGCGGGTAGCCGAGAACAAGCCGTCGGCAGCGGTCGACTCGTGCTTCGACGCAGCCGGTGACCTCATCTATGCGGGAACAGACGCCTGGTCCGGCATCCTCGATGATGGTGCACCCGGCCGATGTACTTCGGAGTTTGAGATCTACTCGACATCGAGAATCGTCGCGGGAGCACCGATTACCGGCGACGTGTTCAAGTGCGAACTCCAATCCGTCGACGCTGCGATCGCTTCGGGCATCTACGGCTCCTGGACGCCCGACGCTGCCCAGGTGGACATGTTGAAGGCGATCTTCCCGACCGGAGTGTGCAACTACTAGCCGACGAAGAGGGGGGGGTCGGGCCAAACCGACCCCCCCTCCGAGTTTCCTGTCAATGCGGCACCCCATTTCTGATGCCTTGCATTGACAGGAAACACTCCGGGTTGTCGGCGGGCTTAGGATCGGTTCATGAATCTTGGATTTGGATTACTCAGTGCCCAGCTTCGACCGGGCGAAGACGACTGGTCGATCGCTTACGACGAAACCATCAAGCTGACCATCGAGTCGGAACGACTCGGCTACTCCTCCGTGTGGACCACCGAGCACCACTTCGTCGACGACGGCTACATGCCCTCCCTCCTCGTCGTCAGCGCGGCGCAGGCGGCGGTCACCGAATCCATTGAGATCGGGACCGGCGTCATTCTTGCTCCGCTCCACGATCCAATCCGCCTGGCCGAGGATGCGGCCACCGTGCAGTTGCTGAGCAACGGGCGCCTGTTGCTGGGTCTTGGGCTCGGGTGGAACCCGATTGAGTTCGAGGCGCTCGGTGCCGATCTGCGACAACGCGGCAAGGCGATGGATGAGATCCTCGAGATCCTTCCGAAGGCATGGACCGGAAGGCCCTTCCGCCACGAGGGATCCGTGTACGACCTGCCCGAGGTGGGGGTGCGTCCGACTCCGGACGCACCGATTCCGATCGTGATCGGTGGAAGCGCTGAACCGGCCATCCGCCGGGCTGCCCGTATGACCCAGGGCGTGTTCGCCAACGCTCCGGCTGGCCGCTTCCTCGAGCAAGTTGGCTGGGCCCGCGATGAACTCGAGAAGGCCGAACGCGATCCCGCAGACTTCCGGTTCATTCACTACTCGGTCTTGTACCCGGCAGATTCGGAACAGCTTGGGTGGGCGGAGATCGGAGAGCACGTTTGGTCGATGTCCTGGAAGTACGAGGACATGGAACCGTCTGCCACTCGCTCGGGGTCCGTGAAGCACGCACCTGAGATGACCGACGCGGATGCGCACCAACTGCGCAGTCGATCCGCCCTGGTTGGGCCGAGCGAGATGATCGTCGATGAACTCAACTCGATTCGTGAGCGCGCCGGGGTGCCCGTGGAGTTCGTGGCCAGGTCCTACTTCCATACCGTCGACTACTCAAGGCAAGTCGGAATAATGCAGCGTCTTGCCGAGGAAGTCGGGCCTCATCTCTGATGCTTCGATCGTTTAACAGGCGAATTCCTTGGCATCTGGCCCTCGACGCTACTGATCGCCTGGCTATTGTCGGTTCATGTCGACGGTGCGGTTCGTCCTAGCGATCGACCTTGGCACCTCGGGTCCCAAGGTTGGGCTGGTGTCGACTACAGGAACAGTCGCAGCCTGGGCATTTGAACCCGTGCCGATCATCCTCACCGAAGATGGCGGAGCCGAACAGGATCCCGAAGCATGGTGGCAGGCAGTTGCGGGCGCCTCTCGGCAAGTGGTCGAGCAAGCGTCTGTGGACGTCGAGGACATCATTGCCGTCGGCGTCACCGCCCAGTGGTCGGGGACCGTGCCGGTCGGCGAAAGAGGGCATATCGGGAACGCCATCATCTGGATGGACTCCCGCGGTGCTGCCGAGATGGTCGACCTCAACGGTGGCCCCATTGCAATCTCCGGGTACTCCGTACCCAAGTTGTATCGCTGGATCCGCAAGACGGGAGGTGCGCCGGGCCATTCGGGAAAGGACCCGATCGCCCACATCCTCTTCCTGAAGAATCATCGACCGGAGATCTACGACGCGGCCAACGTCTTCCTGGAACCGAAGGACTACCTGAACCTACGGCTCACCGGGGTGGCAGCCGCGAGCTACGACTCGATCACGTTGCACTGGGTGACCGACAATCGTGACCTGGAGCACGTCGGCTATGACCCCGGTCTCGTTCGATTGTCCGGCATCGACTCGGCCAAATTGCCGGCGCTCCACCCTCCCGGTGATGTGCTCGCGCCGCTGTCCGCTGAGGCTGCTGAGCAATTGGGTCTGATTGAGGGAATCCCCGTGGTGATGGGGACGCCGGACACCCACTCGGCGAGCATCGGAGCAGGAGCGGTGGAGGACTTCCAAGGCCACCTCTATCTGGGGACCTCGTCTTGGATCAGCTGTCATGTGCCGTTCAAGAAGACAGATCTCTTTCACGGGATCGGTGCTCTGCCGTCCGCGATCGCCGGACGGTACTTCGCCGCCAACGAGCAGGAGAGCGCCGGAGCCTGCCTCACATATCTGGTTGAGAACCTCGGGTTGCGGGGCGATGACGCGACCGACAATGTCTACCGGGGCCTCGATCGGGTGGCGGAGCGGGTTCAGCCGGGCAACAGCGGCGTGATCTTCACGCCCTGGCTGAATGGTGAGCGGAGTCCCGTCGATGATCATCATGTGCGGGCCGGATTCTTCAATCAGTCTCTCGACACGACGGCGGACGATCTCATTCGGGCGGTATACGAAGGCGTGGCTTTCAACTCGCGCTGGTTGCTCGGGTACGTCGAGAAGTTCGCCGGTCGACCATTCCCGGAGTTGCGAGCAGTGGGTGGCGGAGCGAACTCGACGATCTGGTGCGAGATTCATGCGGATGTACTCGATAGGAGGGTTCTACAGGTGAAGGATCCGATTCTTGCGGGACTACGTGGGGTGGCGTTCCTCGCCGCTGTCCAACTCGGGTTCATGACTCATGAGGAGATTCCGAGCAGGGTTGAGATTGCCGCTGTGCACGAACCGGATCCGGAGCGGCGAAGCGTGTACGACGACCTGTATCGCGAGTATCGCAAGTTGTATTCCGCCAACCGCAAGATTCATGCCCGACTGAACCGAACGAACTGAGGAGATATGGACCTCGAGAAGCTGCTGTCCGGCCCACTGAAGCGGGTCAACCCGCGACTGGCCGGCTGGGCGTATTCAGGCTTGCGCCGCATCCCTAGTGTCCGCCGTCGTTTGGAGTCCGAGTTCGACGGACTGCTGCAAGGTATGGAGGAATCCGTCAAGCCGTATCGAGGGGAGTTGGAGGCATTTCGGGAGTTGCCGGAACAGGGAATGGAGCGCTCCGAGGTTCTCTCGTTGATGTCCGATCTGGCCGCGCGGGAGGAATCCCGTTGGAAGGACGGGCTCGCCTCCGGAGCCGTCTACCACGGCGACGAGGTGCACACTTCATTCCTGAGTGAGGTCATTGCTTCCCACTCACAGGTCAATCCTCTGCATGCGGACCTCTGGCCGTCGGCCACCAAATTCGAGGCCGAGGTGGTGGCGATGACGGCATCGATGCTTGGCGCGGCGCAGGCCAACGATGAGATCGTGGGCACGGTCACTTCGGGTGGCACCGAGTCGATCCTGTTGGCAGTGAAGACCTATCGGGATCGTGCCGC
>JBLYYS010000312.1:0-9928 GCA_048550235.1 Acidimicrobiia bacterium
AGTACAAGGCAGGCGACGAACAATCCCACCGGACGTTTGGAGGCCACCACGATCGTGTTGGCCGACACATCGAGCGAGTATCCATAGTGCTTGCAGAACTGTGCCGTATCTGCCAGTGCCGGATCACAGTCGAGCACCTCGTAATCGATGCTTAGCGCCTCGAGTTGTGCGAGCACTCCAGCCTGAACTGTCATAGCCGTTCAGGTGATCCTGAAGACAGGATGTCGTGGTGCCTCTCCCGCAATCTCGGCCATCGGGGAATCATGATTGACGTCAAAGTACGGACGCACAATCGCCACAGTCTGCAGATAGTGGGCCAGCACCGGAGCTGCCTCTTCGCCGGACACCTCCACGACCCGGATATCCTCGGTCACTGTTCCACGACTCAACTTCGCCTGCCCGGAGGCTCGAAGGTTGTGCACCCAGCCAACTGCTCCATACGGGGCAACCAGCCACCGTTTGCCGTCAACAACGACGATGGTCACCGGAGTCGTACGTGGCTCACCGGACTTGCGCCCGACGGTGGTCAACAGATGGACCCGCTCATCGCCCTTGTTCCGACCGACCGACCGGGTCACCAACCTGTTGATCAGCGCTCGAAAGAAGCCGACCTTATATGTCCTCGCCATAACCCTCCCTTCGCGAAGGAACCTACTCCGCCGAAGCCTCTAAAGAGTTTCTCGGCAGTATCGCGCCGTGTGCTGATACCGAGTATTGCCCAGATGCGTTTCCAAGGAACGGTTGGTAGCGTTTGAGGGATGAAGCGGTTGATGTTGTTGCGGCACGCCAAGTCGGATTGGGAGGCGGATTTCGGCTCCGATCACTCCCGTCCGCTCAACGACCGTGGAATGAGTTCAGCCCGTTGGATCGGAACGGCCCTTGCCCGGAGCGGGGAGATCCCGGACCGCGTCATCACATCCTCAGCGCTGCGGGCCCAATCCACGGCCTTCCTGGCAGCCGACACCGGTGGGTGGGAAACGGAGATCCAGATTTCCGACGAGCTCTACGGGACGTCACCCGGAGCGGTGCTCAGCATCGTCAAGGACACCGACGAGACGGTCGACCGCCTGATGTTGGTGGGACACGAGCCCACCTGGTCAACGACCGCCGGCGTCCTGATCGGAGGCGGACGTGTCCGCGTCCGTACCGCGTGCGTCGTCGCCATCGATCTGGCCGGATGGCAACTCGCCGACCCCGGTCGCGGAGAACTCTCCTGGATGCTTTCCCCCCGACTGTTTACCGACGGCGCTTGGACCTGACCACGGGTCCTGGTTCTGTTCGGGCTACGGCTACAGATCCAAATGGGTCCAGAACCCGTTGCCATTCTCAGACCCTTCTTCAGTCGACTTCACAGTTCCCTAACGAGAGTGACCGAACCTGTTGCCAGAGAGCAACGAAAGGAGACCCATCATGCGAAAGGCTCTCGCAACAACGGTCATCGGAGCAATGGCGGCAATCGGAATCACGGCAGGTGCCGTGGTACTGGCACCGACCTCGGTAGACGCGCAAGAGGAGACGGTGGTCGAAGACGCCACCGGCCCCCTCGAAGAAGTCCTCGGCCAACTCGTCGAAGAAGGGGTTATCAACCAGGAGCAGGCCGACATCGTCGGTGAGCGTATCCGGGAGAACGCCCAGTTCAGGCCTCACCGGCAGCACCGACTCGGCCACCTCGGGACCGTCGCCGACCTGCTCGACGTCGAACTCTCGGAACTCGGCGAAAGTCTGCGCGACGGCCAGTCGATAGCCGACCTGGCCGGTGATCAGACATCTGCTGTCATCGATGCCCTGGTATCGGAGGCGACGGATCACATCAACGACGCAGTGGACAGCGGCCGACTCACCCAGGAGGAGGCCGATGAGAAGCTCGCCGACCTCAGTCAACGGATCACCGACATGGTGAACGGCGAACGGCCGGAGGGCTTCGCCGACAGGCGGGGACCCGGTCCGAGAGGAGGCGGCTTCCTCGGGTCACCTGAGACCGGGAACAACGCCTAACCCAGCAGACACCGACTCAGCCCACGTGAAGCCCCCGCGGAAACACCCGGGGGCTTCACGTGACTCCTCATGTGTGTGACACCTTCGCCGACGGGACACGCAAGGAGAAGCACATGATCGCCATCTTCATTGCCATCGGATCGGCGCTTGCCACCTACTACGGCCTGCAGGCGTGGGAGATCTTCACGAGATGTCCCGCTCGCTTCAGCCGAGAGTGGTACCAGCAGGAGTTCAACCGCATCGCCACCGATCTCACGGTCATCAGCCCGGAGCTGTAACCAGCGGAGACTCATTCCGGTTTAGGCTTCTCGGCATGCCCATGGATTCACTTTTGTGAGTTGGTTCGTCGACGACAGCCTATGGGGCGGAGTGGGTCTGGTGATGGCCGGCGCCATTGCCGCCTATCTGCTCATTCGATATACAGTCCTCCCGGCGATTCACGCGGTTGCCAAGCGCAGTCCGATCACGTGGGATGACCTCCTCCTCGATCGCAAGGTGCTCCATCGGGTCGCTCTGATCTTCCCGGTGATAGTTGTCCGAGCGGGAATCCCTGCTCTTCCACTCGTCTCTGAGAACTGGGCCGGATTCACCATCCGCTTCACGGAGGCGCTCCTCATCGTTCTGGGCTTGTATGCACTGAACGGGCTGCTCAAGGCTGTCAACAACTACTACGTGACTCTGCCGGTTGCGGCCAGCCGGCCGATCAAGGGATACCTACAGGTCCTCATGATCGTGGCCTCGGTGTTCGGTGCAGTAGTAGCGGTTGCCCGTCTTGCCGACCAATCAGTGGGGTTCTTCCTGGGTGGCCTTGGTGCAATGACGGCCGTGCTACTCCTGATCTTTCAAGACACCATTCTCTCCCTGGTCGCCTCTGTGCAGCTCACGCAGAATGACATGCTGCGGGTGGGCGATTGGATCGAAATCCCCGATATCGGCGTGGACGGAGACGTCATCGATGTCGCTCTCCACACGGTCAAGGTGCAGAACTGGGACAAAACCATCTCGACCATCCCCACTCACCGGCTCATCTCGAAGACATTTCGTAACTGGCGTGGAATGTCGGAGGCCGGAGGCCGCCGAATCAAACGCTCCCTGCACATCGATGCCACGAGTGTCCGGTTTCTCGATGAAGACGAACTGGACCGGTTTGGTGCCTTCGAACCGCTCTCCGAATACATGAAGACAAAGACGGACGAGCTGGCATCCTGGAATGCCGAACGGACCGTTCCGGAGGGTGTCTGGGGAGATCCACGTCGCCTGACCAACCTGGGTACCTTTCGCGCCTATGTCGGTACGTATCTCAGGCGACACCCCGACCTGGCGACGGATCGGATGACCACTCTCGTGCGTTTGCTTCCGCCAACGCCTGAGGGCGTTCCCATAGAGATCTACGTGTTCACGGCCGACACCGAGTGGATCACCTACGAAGGTATCCAATCGGACATCTTCGACCATATGTTGGCGATGCTGCCGGAGTTTGGCCTGCGCCTGTTTCAGAAGCCCAGCGGAGCTGACATCAGGATCATCAGTTCCTGAGTGATGCTTGAGCCTGACTGCCATCGGCGAGAGGTAGCGTGAGCCGGAATACGCTCCATCCGTCTACCACCCGGTAGTCGAGTTCGCCGTTCATCAGCCGGGCGAGGTGACGGCTCACTGTGAGGCCGAGACCCACCGAAGCAGGCTGGCCTTTCGGGTCGTGTGCGCGCTGGTAGGCATCGAAGACGACCGCACGTTGGCCCTCCGGAATGCCGGCACCATCGTCGCGGACTTCCAGCACCCCATACCCGTCAATCTGTGACAGCGCTACCTCGATCCGTGGCCCGCCATAGCGGAGCCCATTCGAGATGAGATTCCGCATGACTTGCCGTAGGCGTCCTGGATCGGCCCAGACAAGTGTGGTTTCACCGGTAACAGCCACCCTGGAGGCGTTCAAGTCGGTCAGGCCCACCAGCACCGGAGCGAGCTCGTCGATGAGTTGCACCGACTCGAGCATGATTGCGACTCGATCGATGTCGGCCCTGGCAGCCACCAGAAGGTCCTCCACGATGTGAGCAACATCGGTCGCTTGCTGGGCTATCAGGGTCACGAACTCGTCCACTTCCCCCTCACTGAACAACGGTCTGTGGCTGCGCAATTCCTGAGCGAGTCCCACCACCGCCGTCAGCGGAGTTCGAAGCTCGTGACTGACGCCGGCGATGAACTCATCCTTCGAAGCAACGAGTTTCTCGAGGCGTTTATGGGAGGCTTCCCTTTGCCAATGGGCGGCGATCATCTGGGCTCCGGCCTGCAGCAGCGCTAGTTCATCATCAGTCCAGCTCGAACCATCTTGTCCGTGGGCAAACCCAACAACGCCGACAAGCTCGCCGTCAACGTGGATTGGCAGTTTCAGTGAGGTCTGCGGCGGGACCGGAGATTCTTCATAGAGACGGCGGTCCTCACCATCGATCGTCCCGAGCTTGTCGAGGTAGGCACGACCAGTCTGAAGCGATGCCCAGGCTTCGGGCATACGGCTCGCCGGTACCCGCTTCCAATACTCTAAATCCTCCGATGAAACTGTAATTCCAGGCTCGACTGTCGTCAGAATCTTCACCAGCACCGGGCCCTGGTCAGGATCGTCTTCCACGGCATCCAGAAAGCCAAACCACGATCCGGAAGCCTCACGCATGGCGTTTACCGCTCTCTCCAGGCCTTCGTCCTCCGATGACATGAGAAGCTCTCGAGCACACACCGCCAAAGCTCTCTGGTAACGGAGCTGTCGATCCGACAATTCGAGGGCAGATTCAAGTTGCTCCCTATTCGCCAACCGCTCCCAATATGCCCCAACCATCTGGGTGGCGACCCTGAGTAGTGTCACCTCGTCCTCCGCCCATCCGGCTCCTTCTCGGCGAGCCGCGATACCCATATGACCCACCCACTCGTCCTTGACCATTATCGGGATCTTCACGACATCGTCGGTCAAACCATCAGAGTGCTGGGCCCGCTCCGAACCCTCCAACGCGTCGACAGCGTATTTGAAGACCCGACCCGACGACAATGCCTCCCAGGCGGCCGGCATCGTCGACCATGGGACCCGATTCCACATATCGAGTTTGGAGTCACCGGTTCCGTCTTTGGAGACCGTGACCACGTTGATGGCCGAGAACTCGACCTCATTGTCGCCCACATTGCGATCGATAAACAGGTATTGGGCATCGGTTGCCGACAACAGCGAGCGCGCGGCAACCTCGAGGGCCGAGGATTCGCTGGTCGTGAGAAGCGAATGTGCACAGGCAGCGATCGCTTGCTCGTAGGTCAAGCGATCTTTCGAGTCTCCATGTCTGCCGTCGCGGAATACCGCAACCATATGCCCTGGCTCCATTCACAATGGCACAACACCTGTCGACCCTTGACGGGGCGGCACAAGCGGTGCCTTGTTTATGTATCGAAGGCCCATAGGCGCGCCTTGACAGTTATGTTTGGCTCTATGAGCACGACCTACTTCACACCCAAGCTCTTCAAGTTTCTGCGAGATCTCGCCGAGAACAACGACCGTGACTGGTTCAAGGCGCATCAGACCGAGTACGAACAGTATGTAAGGGAGCCCGCGCTCGATTTCATCAACGATTTTGCCGACCCGCTCAAGAAGATCTCGGAACATTTCGTTGCAGACACTCGCAAGGTGGGCGGTTCGCTCTTCAGGATTCAGCGCGACACACGCTTCTCCAAGGACAAGACCCCCTACAAGCCCAACACCGGGATGCAGTTCCGTCACAAGATGGCGAAGGATGCGCACGCGCCCGGCTTCTATCTGCACCTCCAGCCGGGCGAGTGCTTCATGGGCGTCGGACTCTGGCGGCCGGAGACCAAGGTCGCATATCAGATTCGAGAGCGGATCGACGGAGAAGCGGCGCTCTGGAAACGAGCGACCCGCGGGAAGCGGTTCACAGATGTGTTCCACCTGGGAGGCGATTCACTCGTCCGGCCACCACGCGGTTTCGATGACGACCATCCGTTGATCGAGGATCTGAAGCGCAAGGACTTCATAGCCTCTACCCGCCTTACCCAGAAGCAGATCACCTCGGACTCCTTCATGAAGGATTTCACGGACTACAGCACGCGTGGGGCTCAATTCATGAAGTTCTTGTGCGATGCAGTGGGGGTCGAGTTCTAGTAGTCGGGGACGGCCTCCACACCGCCCCCGACTCTTCTCACGTCAGCCGGCCAGGCAGACGGAGAAGCCCCTGTGGGACCCGGGCTTGTGCCCATCATTCCCGAGCATGCCTTCCTTGGCCATGGCTGAGATGTGATGCTGGGCATATTCGTGGCCCGACGGCATTCCATCACCGTTGGTGTCATTGCACGGTGGTGCCACATGCGCGAACGCAGCTGGGATTGCCATGACAATCAGCACGGCGATTACGAGGACGAGAACGGCATAGCGTCTCATGTGTGTCTCCCTTCTTCCTTGGCAATCAATACGCAAGGAAGAGGAATTCAGTTCACGCCGTCGCTACTCCGCGTCGGCCAGCCAGACGGACGAACCGTCGAGTAGAAACAAACTGATTTCGTGCGCACGATCGAGCGCGTCACACAGTTGCTCGCGCCCCATGAATGTCTCCGACAACGAAACCTCAACTCGACCAACGATCGTCAGACTCCGCTGCGCGGCATCCGTAACCGAAGCAAACGAATCAATGGCCGAAACCTCCAACGGAAGGTCTGTTGCCCCGATTCCGGCCAGGTCGGTGGCTAGGACAAGCAGGTCGGGAGGAAACGGAAGAGGCGGAAGAGCCCAGTTGAAGAACAGGGGGAGTTGATGCAAGTCCTCCGGCTCTGAGAACTCCTCCCCAAGGTCGGCCAGTTGATCCTCGAAGGCCATGACCACGCGGGGATCCACCTCGAGGGAGAGGTGCAGGTCCAGAGGTCCGCCGCAAGCCTCCTCCGGGTGTAGAACCACTTCCCAGGATTGGCGCATCGAATACGTCTCAACGAAGTGCCGCTCATCATGAACGTGGAAGTGATGATCGACCGCGTGATCCTTCAGATCCGCAATGAAACCCGGGATATCAACGGCGGCCAACGGAGTCCTTTCTTCTGCGCCCCCATAGGCTCGCAGATCGGGTGGCCTAACTCAATGGAGGCGCCACCCTTTCTGCCTTCTTGCGTCGAAGTCTTTCCAAACACGGGAACGGGCCGACGAAGAAACGGGGTGGTGGGGTCAGGGTGCGACCACCACCGGCGGACTGCTAGCGATCCAGGCTCCGGTTGCACCACAATCGTTCTCGACGTCCGTGAACTCAGCGGAAACGAAACCACCACCCATCTCAATGGTGTCGCCCTCTTCTGCCAGCAGGTTGCCGTCGAAGTCGTAAATCCGCAGAGGATCGGACTGGGCGGTGTACCCGAATGGCCACACGGGGAGTGTCCGGCCGCCGGTCCCCGGTTCACCGTTGTTCGATTCCTCATCGCCTGGGAAGTACACGCAGCCGCGATCGGCATCGAACATGACCACGAAGCGGCCGAGGGCCGTCATTCCGTCGCCAGCACGGGTCGACTGGGTAGCCAGTTCGATATCGCCCGTGATGGCCGGCTGCGGAGCCGGCAGATCGGTAGCAGGACCGGCCAATACCTCGATGAAAGCGTGCACGACAACCGCACCAGCAAACTCAGCCTCCAATGTCAGCCGGGTGGGTTCATCCAGCAACTCCGAGCTGACCTCCACCCGGTTGTTGATGATATCCGTCGAGGTCGATTGCACTCCCAGTGCGCGATAGTCGATGAACCGATCGAGATCGGATTGGATCTGCAGCAACTGCTGCTCTGAATACATCGCCCCTCCGGCCACGCACAACGCCATCTCACCGCTCGCGGCTGCCTCGAGTTGAACTCGCAGATCGTCCACGGCATCACCAGTGAACCAGAATGTCATCACCTGGTTGGATGAATCCCACCACATGCCGGCCAGCCGATCTCGCGATCCAGCGACCTCACGGTCCACGGCTTCGAAAGCTCCATCTGGAGGATTCCCGAAGCCGGTCGCGGACAACCCGCATGGATTGGTGAAGTCGGTTTCCGCAGGCACGACCTCGTCCCACTCCTCAACGAAGATGTTGCGCCCGTCGTATAGACCGATCAAGCGCACCATATTCGAGGGATCGTCCAGCGACGGCGCACCGCCAAGCAGCAAGACACCAGGACACGGGCCGCCGGTGCCGGGACACACCTCGGCGATGCCGTCTTGGCCAGGGCTGAGGAACCCTGTGATGGCGACCCGTACACCGTCGGTATCGGCAACATCCAGGACAGGGGTAGTCGACGTCGGAGCGACTGGAGTCACAGTGGTGGTCGCCGCCTCGCCTTCCAGCGGCAAAGGTTCGGACGCGCAGGCGGACAGAAGGATCAGCAGCACAAGCAGGACAAGACTGCATCGCGATTTCATGATGTTGAGACGCACCGCGACTGAGACTGGTTCCCTCAGAGGCGGGTCGTTTCTTTCGCAGGAGTGACGGCGACCCCACCCATCACAGTCTGGGCCTCAATGATCAGATGTGGAGCATCCTCGGGAACGTCCAGTTTGCGGGCGCTGTTGGCGTGACCGCCCATGAACGCCCACCCTTTCAGCTCGACATTCCAGTCCCTGGGTACACGAATCTCCGCTCCACCCATCACCGTCACAAATCTGAGATGGGCACCGGCGGGATCGAGGGTGGCATGGCTCAGATCCATCTCCATACCGCCCATGCCGGTAATCACCGTCCCGGATCGCAAGGCGTCGGCTTTGCTCACCCAGTTGCGTCCGCCGGTCATCGTCACGACCTGAAAGACATCACTGTCTTCATCACCAACTTCTGGGATCAGCTGTTTGGCAATCTGGGCAATCACCAACGCAACGACGTCGAGCAAGACGGCCCATTTCACGAACTTCCAAAATCCGCTTCTCATACGGTCACCTCAAGGCCCAGTCTGTCAGATTGCGCGCTAGGTCGTTAATCGACCTCGAACCGGGTTCCGATAGCTGTGGGTGGATCGCTGGACAAGATCCCGCGCAAGGCCGGGTAGCGGTCGGTCAGATTACGTACTCGATCGCTGTACACGAGCACCAGCGTGAAGATCATGATCGGGAAGGGAAGGATCCCCAACACCTGGGTGAGGTCTGGGAAGACCGGCTGCAGCTTGATCGCAGTGATCTGAAGGGCACCGAAAAGGTAGACCCCAAATGCCGCTCGATACGGATGCCAGCCGCCGAATATCACGATTGCCAGAGCGATCCACCCGAATCCGACGACGTGGTTCTCCGACCAACCGATCTTGGCGCCCAGCGAGTAGGCAGCTCCGCCGATTCCCACCAAAGCTCCACCGAGTCCGGCATACAGGTAGCGAAGCCGGTTTACGTTTATGCCACGGGCGTGTGCACCTTCCGGTCGCTCCCCAACCGCCTGGAGCTTCATGCCTCTCCTGGTTCTGAACATGAACCACCAGGTCGCGAATATCAGCGCAATGCTCAGATACACAACGAGGTCATGATCGAACAGAACCGTTCCCACGAACGGGATATCTTCGAGCAGCGGGATTGGACGGTGCGTGACGGTCGGCCCTGGAGTGCGCACGTAGCCGTCTCCGAAGAACCGGCTCAGCTCGGTAGTCAACAGGAAGAGAACGAATCCGACGGCGACTTGATTGAGGCGCAAAGCGATGCTCGACCAGGCAACCAGCAGCGCGGCCAGCGCCGAGACGATCGCCGCAAACAGGAACCCGAGGATGACCGACCCCGTCTCATATGCTCCGGCGAATCCGACCATTGCGGAAAGCATCAGAGTGCCGTCGAGTGACAGGTTGATGATGCCGGCTTTCTCGGTGATCGTTTCGCCGATCACCGCGAAGATCAGCGGAGTGGAGATGGCGACGATGGTGGCGAGTGTGGCATCCATTAGTGCGCCTCCCCCGGCACTATCGG
>JBLYYS010000313.1:0-2830 GCA_048550235.1 Acidimicrobiia bacterium
TGATCTGCGCTCCGTGGTGAAGCGAGTCCCTTCCGGATAGATCAGGACTCCTTCGTCAACACCCATACCTTCACCGAGGCGGCCGACCTCCGCCACCTCCCCTGCCGAGTCGGTCGAACCCCGATCCACGAAGTAGTTGGGCAATCGGCTGCCCGCGATGTCGAGAGCCGGGTCGGAGAGCAGCTCTTGCTTGAGCACGTACCGCAACTTGATCCGGTGTGGAGCCGTAACGAAAGCGCTCGGCAGCAAGTTATCGACGATGCTGGCGTGCCGCATGAATACGAGAACCGGACCGGGAGCGATCGTCTCCGCACCTTCGACCTCGAAACGGAGGTCGAAAGCGCGGCGAATCGTCCTGAACAACGAGCCTGCCCACCAGCGTTGAATCGAATAGGTGCCGTCGATCAATATGCGGCGGAACCGACCTCCGGCGGAAGCGATCCAGAGTGCGCCCAGAGCGGCGATCCCGAGGCACTCGGTGCCAAGATATGTCCACCCGATCAAGACGAGACGCGAGGCCATGAAATGGCGACGTTTGATCACGAACGCGGTCAGGTCGTACACCAGGGCCAGCAAAGTCAATATGGGCAGAGTCAGGGTCACGATGCCGAACGCAACGAAAACAATCGAGATCGACTTGAGCCTTCTAGCGGCGATTTCGCTTCTGGTCACTTGGAGTTGATACCACGAAGGTGGTGACTCTTCCACAGAGATTCCCAAACCGGGGCACAGCGACCGCGATTGTCGGCCGGGCACTCATCGGGGTGGCAGGGCAGAATGGGGAGACAATCTCTTCAAGAAAGGTACGGCAATGCGAGAGATGCAGGCTTTCATCGAGGGGCTGCCGAAGGCGGAACTGCACCTGCACATCGAAGGGACTCTCGAACCGGAACTCAAGTTCGTTCTTGCTGAACGTAATGGCATCAGCTTGCCGGCGTCCTCCGTTGACGAGATGCGGGCTGCCTACGATTTCGACGATCTTCCGTCGTTCTTGGACGTGTATTACGAAGGGATGAGCGTGCTGCTCAACGAGGAGGATTTCTTCGACCTGACGATGGCGTACTTCGCCAGGGTCCACCCACAGAACCTTCGCTATGTTGAGATCTTCTTCGACCCGCAGGCACACACGAGCCGTGGCGTCTCGTTCGAAACGGTCATCCGGGGGATCCGGAGGGCGCAGCAGAAGGCCTCCGCCGAGTTGGGCATCGAATCTCAACTCATCATGTGCTTCTTGCGCGATATGACGGCAGAGTCGGCGGCCTCCACGCTCGCGGAATCGGCGCCCTACAGAGATTGGATCATCGGTGTCGGACTGGACTCGGATGAGAGGGGCAACCCTCCCGTCAAGTTCGCCGCCGTGTTCGCAGAAGCCCGCGCAATGGGATATCGACTCACAATGCACTGCGACGTCGATCAGGAGAACTCAGTCGAGCACATCTGGCAATGCCTGAACGATATAGGTGTAGAAAGGATCGACCACGGCGTCAACTCGCTGGAGGACGAGCGCCTGGTCGGCACCCTGTTGGATAGAGGAATCCCGTTGACGGTCTGCCCCATCTCGAATAGCTACGTCACCGACGGCACCAAGGCGCGTGAGATCAGACGGATGCTCGAGCTCGGCCTGAAGGTCTCCGTCAACTCGGATGACCCTGCCTACTTCCCCGGCTATATCCAGGAGAACCTGGGTGTGGTCCAGCGGGAGGCCGGTTTGACCCGCGACGACTTGATTCAGCTGAGCAGGAACGCATTTGACTCCGCCTGGCTTCCCGAGGCCCGACGAACCAAATACCTGAGAGAAGTGGAGGCGTATGCAGCCGGCTGAGGGCGGCGGACCCGGGAATCTCCGGATCAATCTCGGCGTTGATCCAGTCACAGTTTCGAGTAGGGGACCCAATGCCCGAATTCACAATCAAACGCCAAATCAACGCACCGCTGGAAACCGTCTGGGATGTGTTGCACGATTTCGGCGATATTCACCGGTGGAACCCCGGCGTGACCTTCTCGGAACTCACCTCGGAAGGTCCTGTCACTGAAGGCGCCACCCGCCGCTGCGATTTTGCGCCGTTCGGAGGAGTGAACGAGCGGATCGAGCGACACATACCGTACGAGCGCATGACGGTTCATCTCTATGAGACATTCAAGCTCCCGATCTCCAGCGCCGTCGCAGACTTCAAGGTGGCTGAAGCGAACCTTGGAACCGAGTTGACGCTCCACTACAGCTACGAGCGGAACTTGCTTGGGAAGCTCTCTGGAGCGTTCACCGACCGTCTGCTGCGCAAAGGCCTGGGCGGACTGACGAAGAGCCTGCAGCAGGAGAGCGAGCGATTGGCTCGAGGTGTGAGCTGAACTCAGCTCGAGAGGCCGACCAGTCTCTCGCTTTCAACCCACAACCGCGTGGCCTGCTCGGGGTCCAAGGCAGCATCCGTCGGCAGCTTCGGTTGCTCGTCGGACCAGTAGAGCCCACCTTGGATTTCCGACGCGGGAGCCGAGGCCAGCAGGACGGAAGTGGCTGCACCCTGGCTGGGTTTCCTCAACATCGGTTTGATCAGCGTCATCCCCCAACCGATCCTCCGGGAGCTCTCTGCGCTCTTTCCGAAGGACGTAGCCACAACACCCGGGTGCAACGCACGGGCTATGACGCCCGAATCGCGCAACCTGCGGTCGAGTTCGACAGTGAAGAGAATGTTGGCGAGCTTCGAGGCGGCGTATGCCTTCGAAGATGAATAGCCGGAGGTCATCTGGAGGTCGGTGAAATCAAGGCCATTCCTGGCGGTCTGGTGGTTCTGTGAGCTCACGTTTATGACCCGCGCCGGAGCGCTACCGACGAGCA
>JBLYYS010000314.1:0-8041 GCA_048550235.1 Acidimicrobiia bacterium
CGCATGCCTTCGACAACCTTGTCGGCGATTTCGTCGACCTTCTCGGGGGGCATCTTGTCGTCGAGCTTGGAATGCATCTTGCCGCGCAACTCCGTCTCGCTGAGCCCTTTCCATTGGGCTATCTGATCCTGAACGACCTTCACGAGCGCCCCGATAATGGCCGCCAAGAGGATGAACTTGATGAGCTTCTTCATAACACCTCCAGCTCTGAAACCTAGCGGGTGAATCATCGGACCCGGCCATCGACTGGACCACCCGCCGGATGGGCTACCCGTTACCCGAACGTCACAACCACAGTCACGAAAGACAATCCAACTGCCGCAGTCATGGACAGGACCGCGCCCGTGGCGGCCATCGTCCCCGTCCGCTCAGACTTGAGGAACAACCACAACCCTCGCACGAACACCGCCCCGGTGAGCAGCACGATGATGACGAGGACTACCGCCAACCACATCGGTTCGAAATACACGTCCCCGCGCTGACGGGCGAGATTGAATACCGACCCGGTGAACATCCACGCTGCCACCTGCGGCAGCGCCAACAGGCCACCGACAAGAGTGCGCTTGATCGCTTCGCTTCGACCGGATTGGGGCTGATCGTCCACAGAGCGGCACGATAGCGGCACCGACATCTCACCCCTCCTACTTCCACGTTTGCGGGCAGTACTCGGTATCAGCAACAGGGAGCGACACTGCCCAGAAACGCTCTGGGACCACGGTGGCCGAAGGGGCCGGCGGCGGATGTAGTCTCCGTTGTATGGAGTCCTCTTCTCTCGGCCCGCAGCAGCGAAGCACCGACCTCGACCGGATGGCCCGGGAGGTTCTGGACGTCGTCGTCATCGGAGCCGGCGTCACCGGTGCCGGAGCCGCACTCGACGCTGCCAGCCGAGGCCTGAACGTCGGGTTGATCGAACAGCGCGACTATGCCTCTGGAACGTCGAGCCGATCATCCAAGCTCATCCACGGAGGCCTCAGGTATCTAGAGCAGCTGGACTTCGGTTTGGTTCGAGAAGCGCTGCGGGAGCGTGGGCTGATCTTCGACCGGTTGGCTCCTCACCTCGTGCGACCCGTTTCCTTCCTTTATCCACTCCAACATAGGGTCTGGGAACGGGCCTATGTCGGCGCCGGCATCGCCATGTACGACGGCCTGGCCGCGCTTGCACGCAATCCCCTGCCCACACATCGGCACCTATCCAGACGAGCCGCTCTCAAACTGGCCCCGGCGTTGGCGAGAGAGGGCCTGGTAGGTGCGATTCGCTATTGGGATGCCCAGGTAGACGACGCCCGTCATACCCTGGGACTCGCCAGGACGGCCGCAGCCTATGGAGCGGCGATGGCCTCCAGTACCAGGGTCGTCGGATTGCTCAGAGATGGAGATCGAGTCACCGGCGTGCGGGCACTGGACCTCGAGTCCGGACGCGAGTTTGATGTGCGCGCCCGTCAAGTCATCAACGCCACCGGAGTCTGGACCGATGAAATCCAGGACATGGCCGGACGCGGCACCATCAAGGTCCGGGCCTCCAAAGGCATCCACCTGGTTGTGCCGCGAGACCGGCTGCATTCGGACACAGGCTTGATTCTGCGGACGGAGAAGAGTGTCTTGTTCGTCATCGAGTGGGGCAAACATTGGATCATCGGGACAACTGATACAGATTGGGATCTCGACCTTGCTCACCCTGCTGCCAGCCGAACCGACATCGACTATATCTTGAATCAGGTCAACTCGGTCCTCGATCAACCACTGACCCGTGACGATGTCGAAGGCATTTACGCCGGTCTGCGGCCTCTGTTATTCGGCGAGTCTGATGCGACCAGCAAGCTGACTCGTGAGCATGCAGTGTCTCAAACGGTGCCCGGGTTGATCTCTGTGGCAGGCGGCAAATACACGACCTATCGGGTCATGGCGAAGGATGCCGTGGATGCCGCCGCCCGCAACCTCGGTGGTCGAATCCCGCCTTCGTGCACCGAGGAGATCCCGCTCGTCGGCGCAGACGGCTTCCGAGCGGCCTGGAATCGGAGATTCAAGACCGCCACCGAGTCAGGCTTGACTACCGCTCAGACCGAAGGCCTGCTGAGAAGGCACGGAGCGAACATCGGTGAAGTCCTCGGCATGCTCGGCGAACGACCCGAACTGTCCTCCACCCTTCCCGGCAGTGAGGACTATCTGGCTGTTGAGGTTGCCTACGCGGCCCGCCATGAGGGAGCCCTGCATCTCGATGATGTTCTGACCCGGCGCACCAGGCTCTCGATCGAGTCCTGGGACCGCGGCCTCGCCGCCACCAAGCAAGTGGCCGAACTCATGGGTGCTGAACTGAACTGGGATGAGAACACCATCGCCAGGGAGATAGAGCACTACGAAGCTCGAGTGGCCGCCGAACGGGAGTCGCAAGAGCAACCCGACGACCGGACGGCAGATGCCGCCCGACTGGGAGCGCCGGACGTTCGGATGCTCGGCCGCAACTGAGCCGAAATTGGCGCTAGGGCATGAGTTGCGCCAGCAGACGAGACCGAAGAGGCATCAGCCAAAAGGCATGAGTTGCGCCAGCAACTCAAACCTGCCGGCGCAACCGCACACGTGAGCTCACCAGCAGACGAAACCGAAGAGGCATCAGCCAAAAGGCATGAGTTGCGCCAGCAACTCAAACCTGCCGGCTTCAGCCGGCAGGCGTCAGCCGATGTCGAAGAGTTCGGCCAGGAGCGAGCGCAGCTGCGACGCGCTGAGAACTCCGAGGCGCACATCCGCAACGTTGCCGTCCGGGTCGTAGATCACGGTCGCCGGCATGCCCTGAGCTCCGAAGGCCTCCACCAAATCCCGGCGATCGCCATCGCCTATGTCGGCTGCCAGGGGCCAATCATCGATGCCAGCTGAGGAGGCGAATGACCGCCCGGCACCTCTGTCCATGGTGTTGATGCCTACGAAATTCACCTGTGAGCCGAGCTCCTGTGATAGCGCGGCAAAACCCGGGAGTTCTCTACGGCAATGCGGACACCACGAAGCGAAAAAGGCGGCCACGGTCGGCTTGCCCTGAAAATCAGCGAGGGCAACGCGCCCTTCACCGTGCAGGGCCGGTAGATCCCAGGCGGTTGGATCGGCCACGCCGCTCGAGTCCGGGGCTGATCCGCCCATCGCGGCGATGCCGATGATCGCCACCAGCAATGCGCCGCCGATCATTCCCCATTTCGTTAGTTGCTTCTGTCGAGCAGCCTTGCGCCGGGCCTCTGCCCGGCGCGCCTTCGCTCCGCTCTTGGTGTTGGCCATCGCAGTGTGTCAACCGTGGCATCGGGTCCTGCGCGTCATGAGTGTCGGATTCGCGACACTCACGCCTTGCGTGCTTTCGTTATGCAAGGTGCTTGCTATAGTTAGCAGTGCTTTGTACGACACCCTCCCTTCCATCACCGTTTCACTCAGGGACGGAACCCCAGTGCGCGTCCGCCCTGTGCAAGCCTCCGACCGTGACCAGCTCGTGCGCGGTTTCGAGGGCTTGTCTGAGGCTGCCCGATATCAGAGGTTCTTCACTTCGGTTACCCGACTCACCGGCAGCCAGCTCCGATACTTGACCAACCTCGACCAGGTGAACCACTTCGCATGGGGCGCAGAAACGATCGAAGGAGACGGCATCGCAATCGCCCGCTACGTTCGAACAGCAGACGGTGTCGCCGAAGCCGCGTTCACTATCGCGGACGACTACCAAGGCCGCGGGCTCGGTTCGTTGCTCCTGCGTTCGCTGGGAATGGTGGCGGCCAGTAACGGCATCGAACGCTTCGAGATGACAATGCTGGCCGACAACATCGCTATGGCGCGGCTGGCACGAAACGCAGGGGCCGTGTTCGACGCGCCCACCGGAGGAACGGTACGGGCGGAACTCGAACTTGCCCCCAGGTTGTGGGCGGATCTTGCCGAGGGCGACCCGCTCCTCGCGCTGGCAGTAGCTGCCGGCCCTGCCGCCTAGCTGGGACCTACCCGGCTACGCAATGAACCCGGTTACCGCCGAGTATCTCAACATCTAGACTTCGGGTATGGCTGACTACACACCACCCCTGCGCGATATCAAGTTTGTTCTAGCCAACATCGTCGACCTCGCCGGACTCTCTGCTCTCGAAGGTTTTGAGCACGCGGATCCGGACACCGTCTTCGGAGCCCTCGACGAGGGCGGCCGATTCATGGCCGAAGTGGTCGCACCGACCAACACGATCGGCGACCGGGAAGGTGCCGTGCTCAGTGAGGACGGCACGGTAGTGACGCCCGAGGCGTTCAAAGGCGTGTACAACTCCTACGTTGAAGCCGGGTGGGGCGCCGTACCGTTCCCGCCCGAGTACGGCGGTCATGGGTTCCCGTGGGTAGTCGGACTCGCCGTGCAGGAGATGTTGACCGCCTCGAACATGGCATTCTCGCTCAACCCAATGCTCACCCAGGGAGCGATCGAAGCCGTCCTCCTTCACGGCAGCGACGAACTCAAGGGCAAGTACCTCGAGAAACTCATCACCGCGGAGTGGTCGGGAACCATGGTTCTCACCGAGCCGCAAGCCGGTTCCGACCTCGGCGTGGTCCGAACTAAAGCCATACCTCAGGACGACGGCACCTATCTCATCAAGGGCCAGAAGATCTTCATCACCTGGGGCGATCACGACCTTGCCGACAACGTGATTCACCTTGTCCTAGCCAGAACACCCGACGGCAAACCCGGCACCAAAGGGCTCTCAATGTTCCTGGTCCCGAAGATCCTCGTCAACGACGACGGGACCCTCGGTGAGCGAAACGACGTCTCGGTGGTGTCACTCGAACACAAGCTCGGCATCCACGCCAGCCCTACCTGCGTATTGGCGTTCGGCGACAACGAAGGGTCCGTCGGTTATCTCGTCGGTGAAGAGTTCGAGGGCATGAAGAACATGTTCACGATGATGAACAGTGCCCGACTTTCGGTCGGACTCCAGGGACTGGCGATCTCAGAGCGTGCTTACCAGGACGCCCTTCAGTACGCGCAGGAGCGCAAGCAGGGGCGAGCAGTCGGCACCCAACCCGGTGACAGTTCTCCGATCATCGACCACCCCGACGTGCGGCGCATGCTGATGACCCAGCGCGCCTACATCGAAGCTGTGCGTTCGCTGCTCTATACGAATGCCGAGGCGATGGATATCGCCCTCAACCACCCTGATGAGGATCGCCGCCGGGAAGCAGCCGAACTCGCCGACCTGCTCACTCCGCTGTCGAAAGCCTGGGCCACCGACCTCGGCGTCGAACTCACTTCACTGGCACTCCAGGTGCACGGTGGAATGGGCTTCGTAGAAGAGACCGGGGTTGCCCAACACTTCCGCGATGCGCGCATCGCTCCCATCTACGAGGGCACCAACGGCATCCAGGCAATGGACCTTGTCGGTCGCAAGCTACCGATGAGGGGCGGTGAAGTCGTACGCGGCTTCATCGGCACCCTGGCGGCGATCGACACTGAACTTGCCGCAGCCGGAGACGACCTCGCTTCGATCAGATCTGGAATGACCGACGCAATCGCCGCCCTTTCGGACGCCACGATGTGGCTGGCCCAACGCGGTATGGAAAACATCAATGATGCGCTCGCGGCGGCGACGCCCTACCTCCGGATGTTCGCCACCGTCACCGGAGGGTGGTTCATGGCTCGCCAGGCTTTGGCCGCTCATGCCGCCCTCAATAACGGTTCGGCGGGAGATGAGTACTTGCAGGCGAAGATCGTGACGGCAAAGTTCTATGCCGAGCAACTACTCCCCCAGGCAGCCGGCCTGCTCGGTGCCGTCAAGGGCGGTTCAGATCGACTGTTCGAGATCGAACCGGAGAACCTCGGCGTATAGAGAGTTGGCCGTTGGCCGTTGGCCGTTGGCCCTTGGTCATTAGCGATCGGCGCCGATCTTGCATGCCGTTCTGATCGACCACGCGGCCGCGGCTTGGCTAGGTTCGGTGGAGAAGCGCCTGTCGTAACCAAAGGAGGCGAACATGGGAGAAAGCGTCTACAAGATCGTCGAACTCGTCGGATCGAGCACAGAATCCTGGGAGAAGGCAGCGGCCGCAGCGGTTCAGAAGGCACGCGACTCCTTGCGTGATCTGCGCATTGCCGAGATATCCCAACTGGACATGCACCTCGACGACAGCGGCGACATTGTTTCCTACCGAGCGAAAGTCAAAGTCTCCTTCAAGATGGAGGACTGAGCAGGATCCGAGATACCTTGCCGGTGGGACCAACCTGGAAGGTATCTCGACTCTATCCACCGGCCCGCCAACCGCCCTACCGTGAGGGCATGAGGATCACAGTGAGCGACGACGGTCGTACCGTCATCTTTCGCCTCGCGCCGTTCCAGGTCCCATTGGCCTTCAAGAGCAAGCTCGAGGTTCCGGTGGAGGCGATCAAGCGGGCGGAAGCCACGCCCCGCTCCGAGGTACCCCACGGCCCGATCGTCCGTGCCCCGGGAGCCTACATCCCGGGCCTTGCTCGTTTCGGATCGTACGGACGCAAACCGAACCGGCACTTCTGGGCCGTGGCTCGACACGATCCTGTACTGGTAGTCGATCTAGAGGGCTGGGAGTACGCAAGGATCGTGGCCGGTGTCGCCGACGCTGCTCATGACGCCGGGTTGATCCAGATGGCTATGACTTGATTCGGGCGGGGTTCCGGCCCATCGACCAGTTAGATTGTGCAAGACGAAGAGGAGACACCAAACATGCAGAAGATCGTCGTCGGCTTCATCAGATCACCCGAGGGTGAAGCTGCACTGAACAAAGCCATCGATGAAGCGAAACTGCGTAGCGCGCAACTGATCGTCGTGCACTCCATGTACGGCGGGCGCCGTGAGGATGAGACCGAGGTGCTCGCTTACAGGCAGGAGCTAGAAGCGGTCGATGCCAAACTCACCGAACAGGGTGTAGAGCATGTCATGCACGAGTATGTGCGCGGGCTATCACCGGCCGAAGACCTGAGTCGCACCGCCAAGGAAGAGAACGCCGACCTGATCGTCATTGGCCTCCGCCGTCGCACAGCAACCGGCAAGTTCCTGCTCGGCTCGAACGCTCAGGAGATCCTCCTCGACGCCGATTGCCCCGTCCTCGCGGTCAAGGCCGACAAGTAGGCCTGCCGGCAGCGCCGGCAGGTTCGAGTTTCTTCGAAACTCGGGTACCTGACAACTGTATATCCCTCCGAAGGGGGGACAGTAGGCGCCGGGTTCGGAGAACCCGGGGGTCGAGGGGGGTGTCACCGTTCATCGCCAATTGCCAATCGCAGATTCTTCTTCGCCTCGCGCTCCATCAGCAGGTACCCTTGAATCAAATACACCACCCCGGGGAGTCGGGCACAGCCGACTGAGAGGGAAGCCCCGCCAAAAAGGCGAGCGCTACCGACCCGTGGAACCTGAACTGGGTAATGCCAGCGGAGGAAGCGAGTGGAATGCCACACATCATCAACCCGATAGCTGGGTCTCTTCGCGAGTCACGCCACAGCGCACCGAGGAGAACCCCGATGATCACAGTTCGACTGTTGCTGTTCATGTCTCTGGTGCTCGGTGCCTGCGGCGGGTCTAACGCCGATCCGGCCGACGAAGGGGCCGTCACCAATACTCTGACGCTGATCACCCACCAATCGTTCGCCGTGTCCGACGGCATCATCGAGCAGTTCGAAGCCGAACACGGGGTGACCGTTGAGATCCTGCGCTCCGACGACGCCGGCGCAATGGTCAACCAGGCGATCCTGACCAGAGACAACCCGCTGGGCGACGTGATCTTTGGCATCGACAACACGTTCTTATCTCGGGCACTCGAGGAGGACATATTCCAGCCCTATGAGTCACCGCTGCTCGCCAACGTTCCCGCCGACCTGCAGCTCGATTCAGAGCACCGTGTCACTCCGATCGACTTCGGTGATGTCTGCATCAACTACGACCGGGAGGTGTACGGACCCGACGAGGTACCGCAGTCCTTGCAGGAACTCGTCGAGGAGCGGTTCCGCGGCCAGTTGGTGGTCGAGAACCCGGCGACGTCCTCCCCGGGGTTGGCGTTCCTGCTGGCGACCATCGCCGAGTTCGGTGAA
>JBLYYS010000315.1:0-2921 GCA_048550235.1 Acidimicrobiia bacterium
AGCCCGTCTTCCCATTCCACGACCGAAGGTGGGACGACATGGGCTCTGACCCGAGCACCGCTGTGCTCGCGGACCTCGGCGTATTCGTCGACGAGCAATTCGCAGGCGGGGAGAGCAGCATCGAATAGCTCCGTCCCGCCCGGGTATTCCGGACCCAGATCGGTCGGATCGTCCAGGTACCCGATGAACTCTCCGGTGTGGGTAAGCCGGCAATCCACAGGCTCAGCATTCAGCGTTCCGAGGTGGCAGTCGCCCGGTTCGCGCAGAATCAGAGCATCACCGCCAATGCCACGAAGGGTGCCATCGATTGGCAAAGCACCGCCACCGGGGGCGGGCAGTTCCGCGACGCAGGCAAGGTACCGATCTCCTTCGTCCCATTCGCTGGAGTCTGGAAGGTAACGGATGGCCGACACCTTTGAATCGACCCAATCGATTCCGATGTAGTCGCGAAAAGCAATGCCACAAGTCCGTTCCACCTCGATGGAGAGCGCACTTCCCGGGAACCCATCATCCGGTCCGTAGGAGGTCCCATCGGAGAGGATCACTTCATGAGTGTGCGGACCGCTGCACGGAACAACATTCGCCGTTCCAAAAGGAGCATATGGCATCGAGGTGTCTTCATAGGTCCCGAACCACAAGCAATCATCCGCCTGCCAGAGGTATGTATCGGGGGCACCATCGATGATGGCTGAGATGGCGCGTTCGGCCTCGGTGTCGGGGCCGATTGCGGCGTAGAGGTGCGTGTTTGATGCCCAGAAGTACCACCACTCCTCTCCCAGAAAGATGCGATAGACCTGGGCGGCGGCAACGGTGACTTCCTCCAGATCGTCGAATGGTCCGGCCAGTGAGCCGGCCAGGCCGGGAGCCAGCAAAGGGTCGCCGCGGAGAAATGGTGCCGGACTCATCGACAGAGCAACGATTCCGGTGCCACCATCTTCGGGCTCCAGTCCGGTATAGCTGAGACCTTCAACCGCATTGCCGAGAAAGGTGTTGAGCCGGAACTCAACACCATTGAGGGCCGATTCCTCGAGATCTACCTGGACGAAACCCTCGATTTCACCCCAGCCTTGCTCGGCGACGTCGACTGGGTCCGGCAAATCCGGTTCCAGATTGGCGGCTGTCGGGGTGGTCGTCGTAGACGAAGAGACGACGGTGGTAGTGGTCGATAGTACGGATGGAGAAGGTTCGGCTGGGGTGGTAGTTGGGACAGATCCCGACGTACACGACGCGGTCGTGAGGACGAGAAGCAAACATATGGCCGCCAACCTGTGCATCGGGTCACGATAGTTACGCCGCTTCCACTAACCGCGTGGTTGAAACTCCACGCAAAGTGGTCGGACCAACTAGGTTGGGTTCGTTCAAGAAGGATTGGGGAGAGTCTCGATGGCGGAAACGGTCCAGTTTCCCGAACCGCTGCTCGCGCGCCGCCTGTTCGGTGGAACAGAAATCGCATGGCTGTGGCTCATTGTCCGCTTGTGGCTCGGGTGGGAGTGGCTTGTCGCCGGATGGCGCAAGACCGTCGGTGGAAACCTCACCTGGCGTATCTGGGATTGGGGCAAGGCCGAGTATTCGCTGGGCGGTGATGGCAGTATCGGCTGGATCAGCAGCGGCATTCCGGACGGATCAGATGTGGTCGTCGAAGTCGGCGATGCGGTCGCCGGACTGGCGCGCACCGCGATTGCAGCTTCCGAAGGTCCGGCACCCGACGTTGCCTACGGTTGGTATGTCACGTTTCTCGAATGGGTGGAAGTCACCGGCCATGGCTTCATCGGGCCGCTTGTGGCTTTCAGCGAACTGATCATCGGCCTGCTGTTGATAGTCGGAGCTTTCACCGGTTTGGCCGCATTCGGCGGCGCAGTTCTCAACTTCTCGTTCATGTTCGCCGGCACCTCTGGAGCCAACCCGGCGATGGTCTTGATTTCCTTGCTGCTCATCATGGCCTGGCGGAATGCCGGTTGGCTTGGATTTGACCGCTACTTGCTTCCTAGATTCGGTGTGCCTTGGCGCCGCGGCACGATTCAGAGCGAGATCCCTTTCTGACGGTTGGTAGTCGCGTCGAGCATTCGGTTCCCGTGAAACGGTGATAGGCCGTAACCTCCTGACCTCATGCTCGAACTCCACGACCTCCACAAACGCTTCGGCGACGTTGTCGCGCTCGATGGATGTACGTTTTCCGCGTCGCCCGGCCGGATGCTGGGGTTTCTCGGTCCCAACGGAGCGGGCAAGACGACGGCAATGCGGTCGATATTCGGGTTGGTAGCACTCGATTCTGGTTTGGTGACCTGGATGGGCGAACCGATCGATGGTCCCACCCGCAGGACTTTCGGATACATGCCTGAACAACGCGGCCTGTACCCGCGGATGAAGGTGCGGGATCAGTTGATCTACCTGGGCGAGCTACACGGTATGAAGGTGACCGAGGCGAAGACATCGGTCGATCGCTGGCTCGACGAGTTCGGGTTGCTCGACCGGGGGGGCGATCGCCTCGAGCAGCTCTCGCATGGCAATCAGCAAAGGATCCAACTGGCCGCGGCACTCATATTCGATCCTACGCTCCTAGTTCTCGATGAGCCGTTTAGCGGTCTGGATCCATTGGGTGTGCAGGCGCTCGGGGCCACGTTGAGGCGAGAGGCGGCCCGGGGGAAGACGGTCGTCTTTTCGAGCCATCAACTCGATCTGGTCGAAGACCTGTGCGAAGAGGTGGCCATCATCAACGATGGCGAAATCGTCCTCGCCGGCGAAGTCGGGGCCATCAAGCAACAGACCACCTACCGCCGGGTCGAGGTGCATGTTTCCGGAAGCGACGGATCATGGCTTCCGAAGTCTTCGAGGATCGCAGAGAGTTCCGTTCAGGGAGAGCGGGTCGTGTTGGTGGTGGAGCGCGATTTCCCGATCGATGAGCTGCTGGTTCTCGCTGCTTC
>JBLYYS010000316.1:0-3593 GCA_048550235.1 Acidimicrobiia bacterium
CACGGATTCCTGGCAGCTGCCAAGGAGATTGTGGTCGATCATTCAGGATCCACCGGCACTCTGGTGGAGGCGGACCGCACTCGTCTTCGGCAGGTCATCGACAATTTGCTGTCTAATGCCGTCAAATACTCGCCGTTCGGGAGCACAGTCTCCGTTTCGGTCGGAATCGAAGGAGATCGAGCCAAGGTCACCGTAGATGACGAAGGTCCGGGTGTACCTGAGCAGGATCGTTCGCGTCTATTCGAGTATTTCGAAACAGCGCAAGCGCAGCCGACCGGTGGAGAGTCATCAACCGGGCTTGGACTTGCTATCGCCCGAAGGATCATCGATGTTCATCACGGGTCGATCGGAGTCGGGGACGCCCCTGGCCGCGGAAGTCGTTTCTGGTTTGATCTGCCCCTCGCTTCGAGCGATCGTGTAGCAACGCCGGCGCCGTAGCATGCCTGCTTCGTGAAGATCCTGCTCGTCTCCTCATATGAACTCGGCCATCAGCCATATCATCTGGCTACAGCCGCGGCGGCACTGCGCGCCGCTGGAAAGGCAGTTCGCGCCATAGATCTGAGCCTCCAAGAATTGGATGAATCCTCGATCAAGTGGGCCGACGGCTTCGCCTTTGCCGTCCCGATGCACACCGCAATGCAGACGGCCCTGGCCGCTGAGAAAGGGGTGCGAGCCGTCCGACCGGGCGTACCGACCTGTTTCTTTGGGCTCTATGCGCTGAGTGCTGAGCTACCTCCCGGAGCAACGGGAATCGCCGGCGAGTATGAGAAAGACCTGGTTGCCTGGGCGGAAGGAACGCTGCACGGCAAGTATTCGGAGACGGGTCGATCGGCGATTCAAACTGCGCCCGATAGGTCGGACTTGAGTGGCCTCGAGTCGTACGTCGGTGTCGATGTGGCGGGGGAGAGGCGAGTGGTGGGTTCCACAGCTGCCACCAGGGGTTGCAGGCACCTCTGCCTTCACTGCCCGGTGCCGGTGGTCTATGGCGGACGCTTTCGCCTGGTTGATAGCGATCACGTGATCGCTGATATCGCTGCCCAGGTTGCCGCTGGTGCCAAGCACATCTCCTTCTCGGACCCAGATTTCCTCAACGGGCCGAAACATGCCTTGCGCATCCTCGAGCGAGCCAGTGAGGTGGATTCGACCCTCACCTTCGATGCAACCATCAAGGTGGAGCATCTTCTGAAATACCGGAGTCTCATGCCCCGGCTGGCAGAACTCGGCATGATTTTCGTGGTCTCCGCCTTCGAGACAACCAACGACGCGGTTCTCGAGCTTCTCGGCAAGGGCCATACCAAGGCGGACATGGTCGAGGCCGTGCACGTCCTCCATTCGAACGCTATTGACGTGCGACCAACCTGGTTGCCGTTCACGCCTTGGACGGCGATTACCGATCTGGTCGACATGCTGACCTTCATGGAAGAGCACGATCTAGATGTGGATCCGATACAGCTCACTATTCGTTTGCTGATTCCGCGCAACTCACTTCTAGTGAACCTGTCGCCGGAACGGTTGACACTCGGGGAATACAACGATGAGGCTCTCAGCTATCAGTGGACTTCTGCCGATCCTGCTCTGGACGATCTGCAGATGCGACTCGTAGCGGAATACCGGCGGGTGGTGGACCGGCCCCGAGGTGAGGCGTTGGCCGCTCTGACCGGTGAGATTCTGCGGACAGCCGGACTCGACGAACAGGCGATTCGCCTGTCGAGCGGTGAAGGGAGGCCACGGTTGACCGAACCGTGGTTCTGCTGAGCGGAACCATCGACCCGCCAGTTGGGCGGGCCACCCACCTGACTCCCCGACAAGTATCAGGGGAGGAAGCGCAATACTTCTCGGTCGGAGGTTTGGCGAAAGTCGGCATACCAGAAGCCGACTGCCTGTAGATCTGTAGGTGTTTCGACCGCGACGACCCGGTCTGCGGTGGTCTCGAGCATGGCGACTGTGTCTGCCGCGCCGACCGGCACTCCGAGTGTGACTGATGACGCATTGCGAGCATGCGCCACTTCCACGGCGGCCAGCGCGGTATAGCCTGTGGCCAGCCCATCGTCGACGATGATTGCGGTCTTCCCTTCCAGGCTCACCTCTGGGCGTCCCCGCCGGTATCGAGCCACCCGTCGGTCCAGTTCGACCAACTCTTGTTTCTCCACCTTTGCCAGCGCTTCATCGGATATCCGGAGATAGCGGATCAGGTCGACATTCAGGCTACGTACGCCGTGTTCGCCGATGGCCCCTACACCGAGTTCCGGCCGGCCCGGCGCGCCCAGTTTCCTCACAACGATGATGTCCAGCGGGCATGACAAGGCCTGTGCGACTTCGGCCGCCACCACAACGCCGCCCCTCGGTAGGCCGATGACCACCGGATCGAGCGGAACATCAGCGACGAGCAACGCACCCAGCTGCCGGCCGGCGTCGATACGATCGCGAAACATCGCGTTCTCAGTATTCACCACGGGCGGAGGGCTGGCAACCTCCTGTCAGCATCGGATTTGCCGCCACGCCGTTGATCCCTGAGATAGGCTTGAGCTTGTGCGCAGCGGGCATTCCACACCCGGCGAAGCTGTCCGTATTCGCCACACTTGCGTCACCCGGCAGGCGAGGAGAGATAGAAATGACTGAGATGACCCGCGTCCTCGAATGTCGTGATTTGCACAAGAGTTACGGCGACCGGAAAGCCGTCGACGGGGTCGGGTTCCATATCGACTTGGGCGAGACTTATGGGCTATTGGGTCCCAATGGTGCCGGAAAGACTACGACCATTTCGATGATCTGCGGCCTGCTGAAGAGAGACGTCGGCGAAGTTGCAGTTGTTGGTGAATCGATCGACGTCGGCGAGACGGAAGCCAAGAAGTGGATTGGATACGTCCCCCAGGACCTGGCGATCTATCCAGACCTGAGCGCAGAGGAGAACCTGGCGTTTTTCGGCAAGCTGTACGGTTTATCCGGGACAGATCTGCGAAACCGCATCGACCAAGTACTCGAAGTCACCGGACTAGTCGATCGGCGAGAAGACAAGACCGAGGAGTATTCGGGCGGCATGAAGCGGCGCCTGAACATCGGAATCGGACTCCTGCATCAGCCGCGACTCCTAATCCTCGACGAACCGACGGTCGGTGTAGACCCGCAGAGCCGCAACGCCATCCTCGACAGCGTCGAGGAGTTGTCCGGAGAGGGAATGGCCGTCCTCTACACGACTCACTACATGGAGGAAGCCGAGCGTCTCTGTGATCGTGTCGGGATCATCGACCAGGGTCAGCTGAAAGCCGAGGGCACACGCAGGGAACTCGTAAACCTGGTCGGTGAGCGCGATCGGGTCAGAGTTGCGGCTGAAGGAGCGCTCCAAGCCGCAACTCTGGCAGTCCAGGCCGTCGATGGCGTGGAGGAGGTGAGTCTGCACGAGGGAGTGATCGACATGCTCACGACGAACGCCGGCGTCATTCTCCCAGCGATCCTCGACGTAGTCGTCGGCGCAGGAGCCACCGTCAAAGGTGTGGATGTCATCGAACCCGATCTGGAGGCTGTCTTCTTGCACCTGACGGGCAAGGCACTGAGAGATTGAAATGCATGCAGCCCTGATTATCGCCGCCAAGGAC
>JBLYYS010000317.1:0-3484 GCA_048550235.1 Acidimicrobiia bacterium
CGGGCGCGATGCAAGCTGCCTGTAATCTGACCGGTATGACCACCCCATCAGATTTCGTCAGGCTCGCCCTTGACCCTCTCCGCCTGGCCATCCTCGGTGCAGCCGCCTCCGGGCCGGTCGATGCTGCGGAGGTAGCCCAGAGGATGGGCACACACACGAAGGATGCGCTGATCGGGTTGAACCGTCTTCGCGAGGCCGGGCTCTTGAGTGACGACAACTCTCTCAACAGGGAAGCGCTCCGCGAGCTGGCAATTGCGTTGCCAACGGAAACGGCCGCAGATCCAGCGGTCGTTGACGGTCCATGGTCTGCAGAAGAGGTTGAGGTTCTGGCGAGGTTCTTCAAGGGGTCGAAGCTCAAGTCGATACCGACCAACCGGGCCAAGCGCTTGACGGTGCTCGAGCGTCTGGCGATGGAGTTCGAGCCGGGACTGCGTTACGAAGAGCGACAAGTGAACCTGGCGCTGCAGATGTTCCATCCTGATTATGCGGCGCTCCGCCGCTACCTCGTTGATGACGGCTTTCTGACCAGGGCCGACGGGGTCTACTGGCGAAGTGGCGGTCGTCTGGACGAGTGATCTTGCCAAACAACTGACTCGGCGCGATGATTGAATACGGCCTCCGGGTGAGAAGGCGGTGTTTGGGAGTTCACCCGGCGGCTTCATCTCGTTTCGTTTGCTTCGCTGGTACCGGTCGTCACCTGGTACCTTTCTCCCTCATGTCCGGACTACTCGCCTTCCACGCCCACCCCGATGATGAAGCCACCTCCACCGGAGGCACGCTGGCGCACTACTCGGATGCCGGTGAACAGGTGGTCGTGATTACGGCCACCGATGGAGCGGTCGGGGAGATCCACAACTACGACAACCACGAGGAGCTGCAGCCGCGACTTGCAGAGTTGCGGGCAGAGGAGATGGCTAAAGCCGCCGCCATCCTCGGAGTTGAACACGAGTTCCTCGGCTATCGGGATTCGGGAATGATGGGGACTCCCGAGAACGATCATCCGGATTGCTTCTGGCAGGCGGACTTCATGGAAGCCACCGGTCGGTTGGTACGACTGATTCGCAAGTATCAGCCCGAGGTGATGGTGATTTACGACCCTTTCGGCGGGTATGGGCACCCCGACCACATACAGGTGCACCGGATCGGCCTGGCCGCTTTCTACGCAGCCTCCGACCTGGCCAGGTTCCCTCTGGCAGGTGACGAAGAGGAGTGGACGCCGCCGAAGCTGTACTGGACCGCCTGGGCCCGCTCGCGGATGGCCGCCTTTGCGGAGGCGCGCCACGAGGCAGGGTTGATCTCGGCAGAGGATCGAGATCGAATGTCGACAGGTGGGACCGCCGACGAGTACATCCACGCTTGGGTCGACATTCGATCACAGCTTGATCGGAAATTCGATGCGCTGAGAGCGCATCGAACCCAGATCCCGGCGGACTGGTGGCTCTTTCAGGTGCCGGAGGAACTCCGTCCGGAGATCTTCGGCAGAGAGAGCTTCATCCGCGTCTTCAGCCGCGTGGAAGTGCCAACCCCCGAAGACGACCTCTTCGCCGGCCTCCGGTGAGCTTCTCTCGGGTTTCCTGTCAATCGGGCACGCTGTTTCTGGGGCCCTGCATTGACAGGAATCACGGTGCCGTTTTCCTGTCAATCGCGCGCATTGTTTTTGATGCACGGTATTGACAGGAAACAGGGAGTTGGGGTGGGGTACCCTTCTTGGCGATGTTGATTGTCCGCGACCTCCGCATTGAGGTTGGGCCCCGTGTACTTTTGGACGGGGCCTCGTTTACGTTGCAGGCCGGAGATAAGGTCGGACTGGTCGGCCGCAACGGTGCCGGCAAGACGACACTGATGCGGACTCTGGTCGGGTTTCAGTCGCCGACGGATGGGTCGGTCTTGAGGTCCGGGAACCTCGGCTACTTCTCACAGGAGGCAGCGCTGCCGGATCTCGAGCGTCCCGACATGACGGCTCTCGAGCGGATCCTGGCGGCGCGGGACATCGGAGCGTTGTTGCGTCGGATCGAGGAGACCCGCAAGAAGATCGAGCGGCTTGATGGCGACGCCCGCGACCTCGCCATCAAGCGATTTGCTCGCCAGCAGGACGAGTTCGAGGCCAAGGGCGGGTTTCCGGCTGAAGCCGAAGCCAAACGGACGGCCGCTTCGCTTGGGCTCGGGAACGACGAACTGTCGCAACCCGTCGCCACAATGTCCGGTGGCCAACGACGGCGCACAGAACTGGCGCGCATCCTCTTCGCCGAAACCGACACCATGCTGCTGGATGAGCCGACCAACCACCTCGACATGGACGCCAAAGCCTGGCTCATGGACTACCTCGCCGCCTACCGGGGGGCGCTTCTGGTGGTCAGCCACGATCTGCCGTTACTCGACGAGTCGATTACTTCGGTTCTTTCACTCGAGGGAGCCGAACTGGACGCCTATCGCGGCAACTATTCCCACTTCATCACCGAGCGTGAACGCCGCCGTATTCAGCGGGAGCGAGAGCGGCGCCATCAGGATGCCAAGATCGCTCAACTCGAGTACACGATCAACCGCTTCAAGGGCACTACGGAGAAGATGGCCCGCAAGGCCAAGGTGATGGAAACCCGCGTGGATCGAATCAAGCGTGACCTGGTCGAAGTAGGCAAGCGCGGCAAGGACGTCTCGGTTCGGTTCCCGCAGCCCGACCCATCGGGTCGTACGCCCCTCAAGGCGGACAGTCTCGCCAAGTCCTACGGTGACAATCTCGTCTTCGTTGACGTCGATGTTGATATCGATCGAGGTGAGTGCCAGTTGATCATGGGGTTGAATGGGGCAGGCAAGACGACCCTGCTTCGGATTCTGGCCGGCGTGGAAGACGCCGACCTCGGTGAGGTCACAATTGGACATAACGCCAGCCTCGGTTACTACGCCCAGGAGCACGAGCAGATCCACGACGGGGTGACGGTCCTCGATCATCTACGCGAGGTTTCGGATCAACCCGATCGGATGTTGCGCACGATTCTCGGGCACTTCTTGCTGGCCGACAAGATCGAGCAAGATGCCGGCACACTGTCTGGTGGAGAGAAGACAAAGCTGGCTCTCGCCCAGGTGGTGCTGGCGCGGCCGAATGTGCTCCTGCTGGATGAGCCGACCAACAACCTCGATCCACAGGCCAAGGAGGCCTTGCTGGGCGCTCTGCATCAATATCAGGGCACGATCATCCTGGTCAGCCACGACACGGAGTTTGTAGCCCAGGTGCAGCCCGACCGGGCGATCATGATGCCCGACGGAGAGGTCCATTACTTCGACGAGTCACTACTTGACCTGGTAGCACTGGCCTAGCAGCAGCGACGGTAGCGGTATCGCTAGTTTTCGATTCATGAACAATGCGCCGGTGGCAGTTCTCGCAGTGTCGGTCTTGTTGCTTGCCGCATGTGACTCCCAAGCTGACATGGACTCCACGAACCCCTCGATCAGTACCTTGCCGGTGGAGGCAATAGCCAATCCCGGCCAG
>JBLYYS010000318.1:0-5515 GCA_048550235.1 Acidimicrobiia bacterium
ACCAACTTCAAGATCGTCAGCCTGGACAGTGATTCGGCGGTGATCCTCTTCGGGGACAACGCTTTCGAACTACTCATCGGTCAAGAGATCATCAAGTAATCGCGCCAGCTGGGCCTATCGGTCGAGCATCGCCTTCGGCAGATGCACGTGCTCAGCGCCCAATCCCTCGGAACCTAGAACCGAGAGAATTCCTGGTACCTTCTCACCCATGATTCGATTCCTGACCGCTGGTGAGTCACATGGTCCCGGCCTCGTGGCCATTGTGGAGGGCCTACCGGCGGGTATTCCGTTTGCCACCGATGATCTGGCCGCCGAACTGGCACGTCGTCGGATGGGATACGGCCGGGGTAACAGGATGAAACTCGAGAAGGACGAACTAGAGGTGCTGGGGGGAATCCGGCACGGTTTCACCCTCGGCAGTCCGGTGGCGGTGCTCATCCGGAATACGGAATGGCCGCGGTGGTCGGAAGAGATGTCGGCCGAGCCCGGTGAGACCAAGCGGGCGGCGAAGACCCCACGACCCGGCCACGCCGACCTTGCGGGGATGCTCAAATACGACACACACGATGCGCGCGACATCCTCGAGCGGTCTTCGGCGCGGGAAACAGCGGCACGAACCATCGTCGGATACCTCGCCAAGCAGTTGCTGGCTGTGGTCGGAGTGGAGATCGTCAGCCACGTGATCGCTATCGGGCCGGCTGAGATTCCCGCCGGGCCCCCGCCGACTCCCGACGATCGTCCCGCGTTGGATGAATCCCCAGTGAGAGTCTTCGATTCCGCCGGTGCCGAGGCAATGATCGCGGCAATCGACGCTGCCAAGGAGGACCGCGACACACTCGGTGGAGTCTTCGAAGTACTCGCCTACGGATTGCCGGCCGGAGTTGGCAGCCATGTGCATTGGGACAGACGGCTCGACGCCCGTTTGGCCGAAGCTCTGATGTCGATCCAGGCCATCAAAGCCGTCGAGGTGGGCGACGGACTGTCGACCGCCCGTGCGCGAGGTTCTGATGCGCACGACGAGATCTTCTATGCGGACGGTGAGTGGTCGCGCAATCGCGACCGTGCCGGAGGTACCGAAGGGGGAATGTCCACCGGTCAGCCGGTGCGGGTACGCGCCTCCATGAAACCCATTGCCACACTCATGCGGCCCTTGGCCTCGGTCGACGTGGATTCCAAGGAAGCCGACGTGGCCTTCCGTGAACGATCGGACACGTGTGCAGTGCCTGCCGCAGCGGTGGTAGGCGAGCAGATGGTTGCCTACGTTCTCGCAGATGAGTTGCAGCGGATGTTTGGCGGCGACACCGTCGATGACTTCATGCAGGCGTTCGATTCATATCGGACGAGACTCAGCGAGTTCTGATGCGCCACCTATGGCTCATCGGGATGATGGGATCGGGCAAATCGCATGTCGGGCGTCGCATCGCCGAACTCTCCGGCCATCCGTTCGTTGACACCGATGACAGGATCGTCTTTGAGTCGGGCCGATCAATTGGTGACATGTTCGAGGCTGATGGAGAGGCTGAGTTTCGCAGTGTGGAAGAAACGGCGCTGCGATCGGCCGCAGCGGAGCCTGTGGCCGTCATCGCCACCGGCGGGGGAGCTGTGCTCAGCGACGCCAATGTGGAGGTCATGCGCCGGTCCGGCACGGTCGTCTACCTGGAGGCGGACCCGACGACTCTTGCCCGTCGAGTCGGCGCAGATGAGAGCCGCCCGCTGCTGAAGGCTCGCGATCCACTGGGTGCCATGACAGAGATCTTGAATCGGCGAGGTGGGCTCTATCGCGCCGCTGCTCACGTCACCATCCAGTCCGATGATCGCGATCTTGACGAAGTTGCGAGAGAGGCCATTGCAGTATGGAACGAATCCTGATCGGCCGGGACTCCGAGGTTCTGATTGGGCGTGGATTGCCGGCTGGAATGCTCCCGGTCAGCAATACGAGGACGCGGGCGGCGATCATCTCCCAACCCGGAGCGGCGCGACTTGCTGAGCAAGTGGCGGCCGCAATCGAAGGCGAGGGCTGCTCAGCACACTTGAAGGTGCTCCCCGACGGCGACGCCATCAAGACTCTCGAGATTGCGGGAAGAACATACGAGTGGCTGTCCGAACTGGGGATCGGACGGCACGACACGATTGTTGGTGTTGGCGGCGGCGCGGTGACCGATTTCGCCGGTTTCATCGCAGGCACCTGGCTGCGGGGCATCGAAGCGATCTACGTCAGCACCACTTTGTTGGGTGCAGTTGATGCTGCCATTGGCGGAAAGACAGGGCTCAACCTTCGAGGCAAGAACCTCGTGGGACTGTTTCGCCATCCGGCCCGGGTAGTGATCGACATCGACGTGCTCAATGCCCTCCCCGATGAGTTGCTGAGTGAGGGCTTCGCCGAGGCGGTGAAGGCAGGCTTCATCGCCGACCCGATACTCGTAGAACTCATAGCGCGTGACGGGCTTGCTGCCGATCTAGAAGAGGTGGTGTCCAGGGCCGTCGCAGTCAAGGGCGAGGTCGTCGCCGGAGACTTTCGCGAGGCCGGACGACGCGGAATCCTCAACTACGGACACACAATCGGCCATGGAATTGAGATTGCAGCCGGAATCTCACACGGTCGGGCGGTCTCCATCGGCATGGTGGCGGCGGGCGCAGTCAGTGAGGCTCGCCTCGGTTTCGCCGGCGCCATGCGTCAGAAGGACATCCTTGCCGCCCTCGGCTTGCCGGTGGTCGCTCCTGCCGTCGATGTGGCCGAGGTGCGGAGGCTCATCGGCTTGGACAAAAAGCACGATTCAGCCGGATTGCGAATGGCGCTGCTCGAGGACTTCGGCAAGGTGCACCTCCAGCACGTGACCTCCGACGACATCACTCTTGGCCTCGCTGCCATCGGCCTCACTTGACCCACTCACAGACTTTCCTGTCAATCGAGCGTACCGAATTCGATACCCCCGATTGACAGGAAACGGGGAAGTGGCGGACGGTTACACTGCGGCGGCCCGCATTTATGAGGTTTCCCAATGATTTCAACCAACGACGTCAAACCTGGAATGGCACTTCAGCTCGGTGAAGGACTGTTTCAGATCGTCGATTATCAACACGTGAAGCCCGGCAAGGGCAAAGCCTTCGTACGGATGAAACTCAAGAACATCGAGTCCGGCGCGGTGATCGACCGCACGTTCAGGGCGGATGAAGATGTTGATCGAGCGATCGTGGAGAAGAAGGATCACCAGTTCCTGTTTCGCGACGATCTCGGGTTCCATTTCATGGATCTCGAGACCTACAGCCAGTTCGCCGTCTCTGCCGATTTGATCGGTGACGACGAGCGCTATCTCCTCGAGGGGGCGACGGCGGTGCTCGTGATGCACGAAGGTACTCCGCTCGGAATCGACCTTCCGGCGGCCGTCGAGCTTCGGGTTGTCGAGGCCGAACCGGCAGTGAAGGGTGATCGCGTCTCGGGAGCGACCAAGCCCGTCACGGTCGAGACAGGCCTCGTGGTGCAAGTACCCCTGTTTGTCGACGTTGACGATGTGATCAAAGTCGACACACGCAGCGGCGACTACCTGACCCGGGCGTGACTGAAGAACCCCGGGATCAGGCGCTGAAGCGGCTCTATGAGGCGGAGCAGCGTGGCACCACGGATGTCGATCTCGGCGGCGTCCCGGCCAAAGCGGCACGCATCATCAACGGTGTCCTCAGTCACAAGGATGAGTTGGACGCGAGGATCGAAGTGACTTCCGATCATTGGAGCGTCGAGAGAATGCCCCCTATCGATCGAACCGTGTTGCGAATTGGGCTCTACGAATTGCACTACGAGACCGACACCCCGGCAGCAGTGATCGTTTCTGAAGCAGTGCGTCTGGCCAAGACCTACTCCACCGAGCGCAGCGGGTCGTTTGTCAACGGCGTGCTCGGCCACCTTGCAGAAGAGGAACGCCCTGGATGAGGATTGAACCTCCGTGCTAGTCCTGCGGGGAGGGACGGTGATCACCGTCGATGGTCCGATGACCGCGGATCTGGTGATCGAACACGGGAGGATCGTCGGGATCGGCGAGGTTGGCGAAGCGGCCCAAGGAGCGGCGCAGGAAGTCGATGCCGGTGGCTGCCTCATCGGCCCGGGCTTCGTCGACTTACACGTCCATTTTCGTGAACCCGGTCAGACATGGAAGGAAGACATAGAAACGGGATCGAGAGCCGCTGCCGCCGGCGGATTCACCGCGGTGGTGCCGATGGCCAACACCGATCCGGCAACGGACACCGTTGACCTCGTACGGGCAGTCGCGGGCCGCGGGAATGAAGTCGGATTGGTCGACCTCGCCCCTGCGGCCGCATTGACCCTGGGGCGGAAGGGCAAGACGGTCGGCCCAATCGAGGCCCTGTGGGAAGCCGGTGTTCGGATATTCAGCGACGACGGAGACAGTGTGGCCGACACCGCTGTCCTGCAAGAGGCTATGGAACGAGTGGCGGTAGTGGGCGGTGTCGTCGCTCAACACGCGGAAGATGCCGCCATGACCGTGAATGGTCACATGCACGAAGGAACCGTGTCTCGCCGGCTGGGAATCGGAGGTCTTCCAGCCGCCGCCGAGGTGGAGGTAGTGGCGCGCGACCTCGAGCTCGCCGTTCGAAGTGGGGTCCGCTATCACGTGCAACACGCGTCGACGGTCGGCACGGTGAGTCTGATTCGTTCAACAGGGCCCAGTATGCCGAATCTCACGGCCGAAGCCGCACCGCACCATTTCTCGCTCGACCACGAGAGCGTCGAGGATGGCGGGACGGTCATGAAGATGTACCCGCCTCTTCGAACTCACGACGATGTTCGAGCTGTGGCCGACGCGGTTCGGGATGGGACAATCGGGGTTGTTGCCACCGACCATGCGCCTCACTCTGCCGCAGAGAAAGCGGTTCCCTTCGAGGATGCGCCGCGCGGAATCATCGGTTTGGAGACATCGGCGCCGCTCACCTGGTCTGTTCTTCATCACGAGCCGAGAGCCTTCTTCGAACGTATGTCGGTAACACCGGCCAGGATTGCCGGGCTTGAAGGCCACGGTCGGTGGCCCGAGGTCGGGCGGCAGGCAAATCTTGTGGTGTTCGACCCTCGAGAGTCGTGGACACCGACGCGCTTCGCATCTAAGTCGCAGAATTCACCCTGGCTCGGCCGGACTTTGGTAGGAAGGACCCGAGCGACGATTCGTAGAGGTGAACTGACCTATGAACGGGCGAGATGATTGATTGTTTCGCCGGCGTTGTCTCACAGTTGTATTGGAGGCAGAGAAGATCATGAGACGACAGGAAATATCGGACGTCGGGGTTTGCATCGGTAGGGTCAAACCATGGTGAAGTCCGAACCACCGATCATCGTTGCGCTCGATCTGCCGACTGCAGAGGAGGCCGTGAGGCTCGCCAAGTCGGTTGCCGAGTTCGTTGCCGGATTCAAGGTCGGCCTCGAGCTTTTGATGGGTCCGGGCCCTGGGTTGATCGGTGTGATCGATCAGCTAGGCAAGCCGGTGTTCGTGGACGCGAAGCTTCACGATATCCC